>CAYTZF010000199.1:0-11864 GCA_964442265.1 uncultured Sideroxydans sp. | reverse complement strand
GTCGCTTCATATTCCTTGCCGGGATTGCCCAGGCCGACGATGAGTTTGATTGCGTGACTCATAATGAAAAAACCCGCCATGCAATGTTTGATCGCATGGCGGGTTGTTCCGGCAGCAGATTACTTCTTGGCAGCAGGTGCGGCGGCTGCGGCAGCGGGTGCGGCAGCGGTCGCCGAAGCAGCGGCAGCAGCTTCCGCCACAGCGGCATCGGCAGCGGCATCGGCCGCAGCTTCAACCGCACCGCGCGGAACCTGAACCGTCGCCACCGCATCGCCGGCGTGGTGATGGTGCGCCAGTTCGCCACCCTTCGGCAGTTTGACATCGGCGATGTGGATCGAGTGTCCCAATTCCAATCCACCCAGATCGACCCCGATCGAGGCCGGCAGATCGGCGGGCAAACAGATGACATCCAGATCGGCCAGCACATGGGTGATGATGCCGCCGCCGGTTTTGACCCCGGGCGCAATCTCGGCATTGACGAAATGCAACGGCACTTTCATGTGGATATTCTTCTTCGCATCGACGCGCTGGAAATCGATGTGTTGCACTTGCTGGCGGAACGGGTGCATCTGGAAGTCGCGCAACAGCACGGATTCTTTCTTGCCATCCAGGTCCAGGGACAGGATGGAAGCGTGGAACGCTTCTTTGCGCAGGGCAAAGTACAGGGTGTTGTGATCGAGTTCGATCATGGTTGCCTCGCCGGAGCCATACACCACACCGGGGACGCGATTCGCCTTGCGCAGACGGCGGCTCGCACCCGTTCCTTGCACTTGGCGCTTGCTTGCGCTGATTTCAACAGTCATTTTACTTCTCCACTTCAAATGAAATCTTCCGCGACCAGAAGATTCCGGGTTGCGCGATGACCGACATGGTCACCGCAAAAGTCAATCTACAAACAGGGAACTGACCGACTCGTCCGCGTTGATGCGGCGCAGCGTCTCCGCCATCAGTTCCGCGATGCTGAGTTGGCGAATGCGTTTGCAGTTCCTGGCCGCTTCGCTCAACGGGATCGTGTCGGTGATCACCAACTCGTCAATCGCCGAGTTCTCGATGCGCCCGATCGCCGGACCGGACAGCACGCCGTGGGTACAATAGGCCAGCACCCGCTCGGCGCCTTTTTCCTTCAGGGCTTTGGCCGCTTCGCACAAGGTGTTTGCAGTATCCACCATGTCATCCATGATGAGGCAGGTGCGGCCGGACACTTCACCGATGATGTTCATCACCTTGGCCACATTCGGCCGTGGCCGGCGCTTGTCGATAATCGCCAGATCGGCATCCAGCTGTTTCGCCAGCGCGCGCGCGCGCACCACACCGCCCACATCCGGCGACACCACGATCAGATCGGGGTAGTCGCAACGCCACACGTCCGACAGCAGGATCGGGCTGGCATACACGTTATCCACCGGAATATCGAAAAAGCCCTGAATCTGGTCGGAGTGCAGATCCATGGTCAGCACCCGATCGACACCGACGCCGGTCAGCATATTCGCCACCACCTTGGCGGTGATCGCCACGCGCGCCGAACGCGGACGCCGGTCCTGGCGGGCATAACCCAGATACGGGATGGCGGCGGTGATGCGGGCAGCCGACGCGCGGCGCAAGGCATCCACCATCACCATGATTTCCATCAGATTATCGTTGGTCGGGGCGCAGGTGGATTGCAGGATGAACACATCCTTGCCGCGCACATGTTCCAGAATCTCCACCATCACTTCGCCGTCGGAGAAGCGGCTCACCGTGGCGCGCCCGAGATGTATGCCAAGATGCCGCGCCACACTTTCGGCAAGCTTTGGATTGGCATTACCGGTAAAGACCACCATGTCGCCGGACATCAGGAACACCCCTTGAAGTGAAATGAGCGAAAACGCCCGTCAATGCTTGAGAATCTGGCTGGGGAGGCAGGGATCGAACCTGCGAATGTCGGAATCAAAATCCGATGCCTTACCACTTGGCGACTCCCCAAAAACTTGTCGAATACAGCGCCTGCGGGCGCGATTCAGTGACTGCAAAAATCTTTCAGCGGATGCTGCCGCAAACCGCGCGCGACGACTCCGCGCATCGTGTCCGGCAACTGCCGCCATACATCCCGGGCTTCCGCTTCGGTGTCAAACTCGGCAAACACACAGGCGCCGGAGCCGCTCATCAGCGCCGGGGCAAACTGCGCCAGCCAGGCCAGGTGTTCTGCCACTGCGGGATACAGCTTGCATGCCACCGCCTGCAAATCGTTGTGCAAACCGGGTATTTTGCCTGCCCGAAAGTTTCGCCCTTTCGGAAGGGCGCGCATTGTCATCGAAATCGTATTTCGTGTCAATTCCTGATGGCTGAAAATCTGCGCAGTCGGCACTTGCACGGGCGGGTACAACACCAGGTACCATGCATCCGGCAGCGCATATTGCTGCAACTGCTCGCCCACCCCTTGGGCAAAAGCGTTGTCGCCAAACACAAACACCGGCACATCCGCCCCCAGCGTCAGGCCGAGCTGCATCAGACGCGCGCGCGGCAGATCAAGCTGCCACAAGCGGTTCAGTGCCAGCAATGCGGTGGCCGCGTCCGAGCTCCCGCCACCGAGACCGCCACCCATCGGAATCTTTTTTTCCAGCGCAATCCCGACACCGAGAGCGCAACCGGTTTCCTGCTGCAACAGGCGTGCGGCGCGCACGCACAGGTCGTCCCGCTCCGCCACACCGGGCAACGGGTCAAGGCGATGCACCCGTCCGTCATCGCGCAAGGTGAAATGCAGCGTGTCGTGCAGATCGATGAAGCGAAACAGGGTTTGCAACTGGTGGTAGCCGTCCGCACGCCGCCCGACGACATGCAGGAACAGATTCAGTTTCGCCGGAGCGGGACAGGTCAGCGACCTCATTGCGCCTCCCATTCGTCGATAACCAGGCGCACTTCCAGTCCTTCGCGTTGCAGGTTCAAGCGGAGGGGCAGCGCATCGGAGGCGGCGCTGGTATGGCGGCTATAGCGAATGGTCCAGCCCTGTTGCCGCAGTTCGCCAATCTGCCCGTTTTCACCGGGGGTTTTCTCGTATCGCGCCTCCGGTGCGGGCAGCCCCGTCACCCAGTAGCGCAAGCCGGACAGCGGCAGACGCCAGCCCAGCACCTGCTGCATCAGCGCTTCGGCGTCCGTTGCCGCGTAAAGCTTGTCATCGGTTTCAAGCGTTGCCCGCGCCGTATCCACCGTGATGCGCGCCACCGTCCGCCCCAGCGGGGCGAGCAATAAAATCTCGTCGCCGTTGCCGCGATGGGTCCAGCGCAAATTGGCGTTTTCGCGCCGCGCCTCCTGGCGCATGGCGACCCGCCCGTTGAAGACGAACGGCGCATCCGCCTGCGGCGGGCGCTGCAGCATGACGGGTGTCGTGCTGCACGCCCCCAGCAGAAACAGGGACAAAAGTGCAAGCCGCATCACGGCTGGAATCTGCGCAGCATGTCCTGCAACACAGGATTCTCCGGGTGTGCCTTGGCGCTGTCGCGCCAGATAGCCTGCGCTTCGTCCCGCTCGCCCTTGACCCACAACACCTCGCCCAGATGGGCGGCAATCTCCGGATCGGGATTGGCGGCAAAGGCACGGCGCAAAAACGCGACGCTCTGCTCCAGATCATTCAGGCGGAAATAGCCCCAGCCCACGCTATCCAGAATCGCCGCGTCATCGGGCATCAGCCCGTAGGCTTTCTGCACCAGCTCCATCGCTTCCGTAATGCGCACGTTGCGCTCAAGCAAGCCATAGCCGAGGGCGTTGTAGGCATGCGCATTGTTCGGCTCAATTTTGATCAGCTTGCGGATCAGTTGCTCGAAAGTGTCGTATTGTTTCAGTTTGTCGGCATCCAGCGCGGCCTGATACAGCAAATCGGATTGATCCGGAAATTTATCCAGCCCCCGGCTCAGCACCTTGAAACTTTCCGCGTATTGTGCGGCTTCGCGCAGAAACTGCGCCTCGATCAACAGCAGTTGCACGCGCTGCGCATCATTGTTCGGCCTGGTTTGTTGCAACACTTCGCGCGCCTGCGCCACTTGTCCCTGCTTGTGCAACAGATAAGCCACCCGCAGCCTGGCTGCGTAGTATCGCTCCCCCGCCTTTATCTGCCGGTAATGCGCCAGCGCGGCACTGTCATCCGGCTTGGCTTCGGCCAATTGGCCAAGATAAAAGTGCAGCGTGTTCTCGTCTTTTTTGCCGCTGGTGCCGGCCAGCGCCGCGCGCAGCTCCTGTTCGGCGCGTTCCAGTTCGCCCAGTTGCAGGGAGATCATGGCGATGGCAAAAGCGATCTCGGCATTGCCGGGACGCTGCTGCTGCAGGCGCGAAAATTCCTCCCGGGCGGGAACATACTGTTTCTGCTCCAGCAGCATGCGCGCATGAAACAGGCGCGCGTTCTGCTGCGCGGGATAGGCGGCAAGATATTTCTGCAGCAGCGCCGATGCCTGTTGCGGTTGCGATTGCGATTGCTGGAGCAGTTGTGCCCGCAGCATCACCGCCAAATCCCATTCGGGACGCAGGCTACTTGCCTGTTGCGCCTGTTTCAAAGCCAACTTGGGCTGATGCGCCGCCGCCGCAGCCTGCGCCAGCGCCCAATGCGCCTCCGCCACTTGCGGATAGGGTCGCGCCACTTCGGTCAGCCAAGCCAGCGCCGCCGCCTTGTCCGGCACCCGTGCCAGCAAACCGTACAGATTGATAAAAGTGCGCCCGGTATTTTGCGCGTCCGAAGCCAGCAGTTCGGTCACCTGCGGAAGCGCCTCCTCCAGCTTGCCGCCGGACACCAGCAGCGAGACCAGCATTTGCTTGGCCAGCGGCGAGGCAGGCTCCAGTTGTTGCCACAGGCGGAACGCTTCCAGCGACTGGTCATATTGATGCGCCTCGAAAGTCAGTTGCGCGGCGCGGCGCGCCACGCGCGGATCGAGGGTGGCGCGTGCCAGATCGAGATAGACCTGGGCGGCGACCTCCGGTCTGCCGCGCTGGGCGGCAAAATCGCCGAGCAAAAATTCATACAGCAGCCGATCCGTGAGCTCAATCGCCGGCAGCACCGGTTGCGGCGCTTCGGTCCGCAGCGGGACATTCGCCGCATTCGCCGCATTCGCCTCGGTCGGCAGGGTTTGCGGCGGATGGGCGCAAGCGGCCAGCAGCGAAAACAACAACACGGAGAAAATAGAATTTTTCATGGTTGGGCGGCATTTTGATGCGGGCTTGCATATTAGGTTATATTTGCCGCAACTCAAAACCAAGGCTTTCGCCCCGCCATGACGTCCCCGCTCACCTTGTCGGCACAACATCTCACCCGTTTTCACGGCAGCCAGTGCGTGGTGAACGATGTGTCGTTTGTGTTGCGGCGCGGCGAGGTACTGGGGCTGCTTGGGCACAACGGCGCCGGCAAGAGCACCACCCTGCAAATGCTCTCCGGTGTCCTCCCCGCCAGCGGGGGCACGGCGGAAATCTGCGAAATCGATCTGGCACAGCGCCCCGAGCTGGCCAAGTCCTGCCTCGGCTACCTGCCGGAACAGCCGCCGCTGTATCGCGACATGCGCGTGGACGATTACCTGTGTTTCGCCGCCCGCCTGCACCGCATCGTCCCCGCCCGGCTGGCCGAACAATTGCATCTGGCGAAGCAGCGCTGCGGTCTGCTCGAATGCGGACAACAACTGATCGGCACACTATCCAAAGGTTACCGGCAGCGCGTGGGCATCGCGCAGGCGATTATCCACCAGCCTGCGGTGATCATCCTGGACGAGCCAACCGTCGGCCTCGACCCCGCGCAAATTCGCGAAATCCGCGAGCTGATCCGCGCACTCGGCGATGCGGGCAGCGTAATCCTGTCCACCCACCTGCTGCATGAAGTGGAACAGGTGTGCGACCGCGCCGTCATCCTGAGCCAGGGCAGACTGATCTTCGACGGCAGCATCGACGATCTGCGCCGGCACAGCGATATCGAGTCGAGCTTCCTGCAGCTCACCCGGGAAGAAGCATGATCACCCTCCTCGCCCGCCGCGAATTGCGCAGCCTGTTCGCCGCACCCGCCACCTGGTGGATGCTGGCGCTGCTGCAATTCATTCTCGGCTGGTTTTTCCTGGCGCGGGTGGACGATTATCTGCAAGTGCAGGCGCAACTGGCGCAGATGAACAGTGCCCCCGGCGCCACCATCAGTATCGCCGCGCCGCTGGCCGGCGCGTTGGGGTTGCTGCTGATGATGCTGATCCCGCTGTTCAGCATGCGCCTGATCGCCGAGGAGCGGCGCAACCAGACCTGGCCGCTGCTGGCCAGCGCGCCGATCCTCGCACGCCAGATCGTGCTGGGGAAATTCGCCGGCCTGCTCGCCTTTCTCACCCTGATCATCGCGGCTGCCGGTCTGATGATGCTGACGCTATGGCTGGGCACGGCGGCCGACCCCGGCCTGATCGCCGCCAACCTGCTCGGCCTGTGGCTGCTGGCGGCCGGCTATGCGGCACTCGGCTTATATTGCTCGGCGCTGACGCGGCAGCCCGTGGTTGCCGCTTTCAGTGCCCTCGCCGTGTCATTCGGCTTGTGGCTGCTCGAAATGGGCAACGGCGCAGTGCGCGTGCTGTCGCCCAATGCGCATTTCCAGAACCTGAACGTCGGCCTCGTCAGCAGCAGCGACCTGGTTTACTTCGCGCTCTTCATCTCCCTCTTCCTGCTGCTGGCTATCCGCCATCTGCAAGCCGCACAGCAAGGCCGGATGCGACGCCGCGCAGTGAAATCATCGCTGTTTCTGCTGCTGTTGTTGGCGACGACGGGCGGCCTGTATTCTCTCGCCGTACGCTTTCCGGCGCACTGGGACCTGACCCGCAACGCGCTGAACAGTCTGTCGCCCGCCAGCGAGCAGGTGCTGGCGCAACTCAAGGGGCCGCTGACCATCACCGTGTATGCCGCCGACCTTGATGCGCAAAAGGGAGAGGTGCGCAAGCTGGTGGGCGAATTCATCGCGCTGTACCAGCGCTACAAGTCCGACCTGCGCCTCGTTTTCGTGGACCCGGTCAAACAACCGGAAGCCACCCGCCACTCCGGTATTCGCGGCAACGGCGAGATGGTGGTCGAATACGGCGGGCGGCGCGAGCACCTCGCCACGCTCAATGAGCAGACCCTGACCAGCGCGCTGCTGCGGCTGGCGCGCGGCAGGGAACAACTGCTGATGGTCGTCAGCGGCCACGGCGAGCGCAAACTGGACGGCGCCGCCAATCACGATCTGGGTGAATTCGGCAAGCGGCTGCAACAGAACGGCTACCGCATCGCACCGCTGAATCTGGCCATCGCGCCGGACGTGCCGGAAAACGCCGGCGTGCTGGTGCTCACCCATCCGCAAACCCGCCTGTTTCCCGGCGAAGTCGCCAAACTGCTGCACTTTGTCGAACGCGGCGGCAACCTGCTGTGGCTGCTGGATGCCGAACCGCTGCGCGGGTTGGAGGTGCTCGCCGATGCATTGGGGCTGGTGCTCCCCCCCGGCATCGTGATCGACCCGGCCGCACAGGAAATGAATGCGCCGCGCGACTGGACACTGGGCGTCGGTTACCCGCCGCATCCCGTCACCCGCGATTTCGATCTGATCACGGTATTTCCGCAGGCGCGCGCACTGGAAACGGAAACCGAAAGCGAATGGCAGCGGCAGATCCTGGTCGAAGGCGCGCGCCAAGGGTGGATCAGCAAGAAGCCGGGCGCGCGCTTCGATCCGCAGCGCGATGTCGCTGGCCCGGTTGCCCTGGCGCTCTCCCTGCAACGGCAGACGGGCGGCCATGAACAGCGCATCTTAGTGGTCGGCAGCGGCGCCTTCCTCGCCAACGCCTACTCCGGCAACGGCGGCAATCTCGATCTTGGCGTCAACATGCTCAACTGGCTGGCCGGCGAAGAACGCCTCATCAGCATCATCCCGCCCACCGCGCAGGACGCCAAACTCGTCCTCAGCCGTCATCAACTCACGCTGGCCAGCCTGATTCTGCTTGTCCTGTTCCCCCTGTTGCTGATCACGGCAGGCGGCGGGTTATGGTGGCGGCGGCGCACCTGAGGGTTGACGGATTCTTTCGCCAAGCCGGGGTTGAACGAAACCGGGAGACAAACACCAAACAGAAAATTACGGCGCGGATGCAAGCGCAAAAAATCGCGCCGGCGATAACCCGCAGTTACGCGCTACGGCTTGCGCTGCTCCGGTCGCACCCTGGAAACCAATATTTCATCGCCCGCATCCGCATCGATGGTCTTGCCGCTGGCATCCCGTAGCGGCAACTCCGCATCGTTCCAGCCGCGGATGCCGAGCTTGAGCGACACCACCTTGGTGAAACCCATCCGTTGCATCATGTCCGCCGCCAGCACCGAGCGCTTGCCGGAGCGGCAGATCACCACGATCTCGCGTTCGCGTCCGCCCGCCAGTGGCGGCACGGTCTCGTCGTAATCCCATTCGCAGGACTGCTCCAGGATGCCGCGCGGCACGTTGATCGAACCGGGGATGTGCAGCGCGGCGAACTCCGCCGGTTCGCGCACGTCGAGCAACAGCGGGATATCGCCCGCCCGATAACGCCGCCCGAAGTCCCACGGCGTCACCTCGCGCACCCGCGCCAGCGCCTCGGCCACCAGATCGTCATAGCTTTGCATCGCTCACTCCCTTGTGAACACCGCGATTGATTCCACATGCGAGGTCTGCGGAAACATGTTCATCACCCCGGCTTTTTTCAACCGATAACCCTTCACGTGCACCAGCACTTCGGCATCTCGCGCCAGAGTGGCGGGGCTGCACGAGACATACACGATGCGGCGCGGCGCGGTTTCGTCGCTGATTGATTTCATCAGTTCAATCGCACCGTCGCGCGGCGGATCGACCAGCCACTTGTCGAATCGCCCTAACCGCGAAAGCGCATCTTCATTCATCCCGAACAAGTTCATTGCCCTGAATTCAGTGTTCGCCGTCAAGCCGTTGTATTCGGCATTCCGGATGGCACGTTTCACCAACGCATCGCTGCCCTCGATGCCCGTCACTTGCGCCCCGCTGCACGCGATCGGCAGGGTGAAATTGCCAAGACCGCAAAAGAAATCGGCGATGCGCTCGCCGGGATGCGGGTCGAGCAGGCGCATGGCGCGTCCAACCATCAGGCGGTTCATGTCGCTGTTCACCTGGGTGAACTCGGTCGGCGCGAACGGCATGGTGATACCGAATTCGGGCAGGCTATAGGAAAGCTTTGGGGCGTCCGGCGGATAGAACGGCTTGACCGTTTCCGGCCCTTTGGTCTGGGTCCAGAACTGCACCTGATGGGTATCCGCAAACTCCCGGATCAGCGCCTCATCCGCGGGCGTGAGCGCGTCCAGGATGCGCAGCACCAGCACATCGACATATTCGCCCACCGCCACCTCGATCTGCGGAATGATGTCGCGCCGCGTGAATTTTTCATTCAACTCGCCCAGCAACGGCAACAGGCCGGCGATCTTCGGCGTGAGGATTTCGCAATGCTGCATATCGGCCACATATTTGCCGTTCTTTTCTCGGAAGCCGACCAGGGTTTTTTCTTTTTTCAGCACATGCCGCACCGACAGGCGCGCGCGCTGGCGATAGCCCCATGGCTGGCCGTAAATCGCCGGCAACATGGTTTCCGGCTTCACTTTGCCGATGCGCTGCAGATTGTCTTCCAGCACGCGCTGCTTGACCGCAACCTGCGCCCGCGCATCCAGATGCTGCATCGAGCAGCCGCCGCACACGCCAAAGACCGGACACTCGGGCTGCACGCGCATGAACGACTGCTTCAGTATTTTTTCGACCTGCGCCTGCTCAAAGTTGTTCTTCTTGCGATACGAGGAATAGGTCACACGCTCGCCGGTCAGCGCGCCTTCGACGAAGATCACCTTGCCATCGGCATGCGCGATGCCGCGACCCTCGTGGTCGAGCGATTCGATGATGACGGGATTCATGCTGTTTTCTTTTCGGGCCACTGGGCAAGAAATTCCTGCCAGTGTTTTTCGTCGGATTTTTTCAGGGTGCCGCGCACCAACTCGATCTCTTTTTCGTAGCGCGCTTTGGTGAACTGCCCGCGCATCAACTGGAAGCGCGCAAATACCAGATACGTGTTCACCACGTCGGTCTCGCAATAGTTGCGGATCTCGGCCAGTCGGCCCTGCTGATACGCCTCCCACACCTTGCTGCCGTCCATTCCCAGTTTGCCGGGGAAGCCAATCAGTTTGGCCAGCTCATCCAGCGGCGCGTTGGCGCGGCCGGTGTACATCGCCAGCAAGTCCATCAGGTCGAGATGGCGCGAGTGGTAACGACTGATGTAGTTGTTCCACTTGAAATCGCGGTCGTCCTCGCCCTGATCCCAGTAGCGCGGCGACTGCACGCCGTGAATCAGCCCGCGATAGTGCAGCACCGGCAGGTCGAAACCGCCGCCGTTCCAGCTCACCAGTTGCGGCGTGTATTTCTCCACCCCGTCGAAGAAGCGCTGAATCAGGCTGCCTTCGTCCTCGTCCGGCTCGCCCAGCGTCCACACCTTGAAGTTGTCGCCCTCGCGCAGCACGCACGAGATCGCCGCGACGCGCTGCAGATGATGCGGCAGGAAATCGCTGCCGGTCTTCTGACGGCGCATCTGGAAGGCCATCTCGGCCACTTCGGCGTCGCTCACCGCGCTGTCCAGTTCATGCAACGCGCGCAGCCCGGCGATGTCGGGGATGGTTTCGATGTCGAAAACAAGGGTGGGGTTCATGGTTCAATTATGCGCTCTGATCGGGGCGCGCATGATACCGCAGGGCGGATGTTGCTCCCAAGCGCAGCCCGCCGGTTCAAGCCGCGCCTTCTTCCTTTTTCCGCAGCACCCGCCAGACCGACAGCCCGAACAGCAGCACTGTAATCGCCCCCAGCCATAGCGGCCAATGCACCGGCCGGTTCCATACACGGCGCAGTTGGTCGCGCTGCGCGCTATCCACGCGCCAGTATTTGAGCTTGTTGTTGGCCATGATGTTGGGTTTGATGTTGTGCAGCCAGCCGTGTTGCAGCACGTAGTTTTTGGGGTGGTAGCCCCACAGCCAGGGCGAGTCGCGGCGCAATATCTCCAGCATGCGGTCGATGATGGCCTGCCGCGCCGGACCGTTCTCCATGTTCTTCATCTGCTCGAACAGGCGGTCGTAGGCCGGGTTGCTGTAGTTGCTCGCGTTCTCGCCGCTGAATTTCACCTTGCCCTGCGGCCCGTGCAGCAGGAAAAAGAAATTCTCCGGATCGGGGTAATCGGCATTCCAGCCGAAGTAGAACATTTGCGTATCGCCGCGCCGAATCTTGTCCTGGAAACGGTTGTAGTCGGTGTTGCGCACCACCAGTTGCAGGTCGACCGCCTGGAACTGCTTGCGTATCCAGTCGAGCCGCGCCTTGTCGTCCGGCCCGGTGGCGGTGATATCGAGGTACAGCAGCAGCGGCTTGCCGGTCTTCTCGTCGCGCCCGCCCGGATAGCCGGCCTCGGCCAGCAGTTTTTTGGCGTACTCGATAGACTTGCGCTTCGGCTTGCCGTCCACCCAGTCGTAGATTTGGGGATTGATGCCCCGCTCACCTTCCTGCGCGCCGAAAATCCCCGGCGGCAAAGGCCCTTGCGCGGGGATGCCGCGACCGTTGGCAAAGATCGAGATAAATTCCTCATAGTCGATGGCGATGGAAATCGCCTGCCTGAGCTTCTTCGCCCGCTCCGAATATCCGCCCACCACCGGGTCGAGCATGTTGAAGCCGTAGTAGTAGTTGGTGGCGGTCACCGTGGTCTGGAGGCGGATGCCCTTCTCCTTCATCATCTCGGTCACGTCCGCCGCGCCCTGGGTGGCGACGCGCACCGCCTGGTCAAAGCTGTCGGAACTGATGCCGGAAGCATCGTAATAACCCTGCAAAAACTTGTTCCAGTAAGGAATGCTTTCCT
>CAYTZF010000198.1:0-1658 GCA_964442265.1 uncultured Sideroxydans sp. | reverse complement strand
GAGCGCCTGAACGACAAGCTGGCCGGATTCGTCAACAAGGGCGCGATGAGCATCAGCCAGAACGCGCGCGGGGTGACGCTGGACATCAACGCCAGCATGCTGTTCCTGCCCGGCGAGGCATCGTTGCAGGCGGAGGCGGTGGCGACGCTCAAGGATGTGGCGCAGATATTGGCGACGGAAGAGATGCCGGTGGAGGTGGAGGGTTATACCGACAATCTGCCGATCAGCACGCTGCAGTTTCCGTCCAACTGGGAACTGTCTTCGGCACGCGCCAGCAGCGTGGTGCGCCTGTTCATCGCGCAGGGTGTCGAAGCCGAGCGGCTGAAGGCGATCGGCCATGCCGACAATGCGCCGCTTGCAAGCAACGACAGTGCCGAAGGCCGCGCGCGCAACCGCCGCGTCACGGTCACCGCATTGGTGCGGGAGCCCGATTCATCGGGCGATTAGAGGATTACGATCGCCCGATGCATCGGGCTCCCGTAACGATGGAAATGCAGATTTATTCCAACACCGCGCGTTTTTCATCCAGATGCCGCTGCAAACCGTGCACCAGGTTCTGCGTCAGTTCCGCCTGCAATTCCTCCGGCGGCACGGTGACGCCGAGTTCGATGCATTGCGTCACGCGCAGTCCGTGATAGCCGCAGGGGTTGATGTTGGCGAACGGCGTCAGGTCCATGTTCACGTTGAACGACAGGCCGTGATAGCAGCAGCCGTTTTTGATCTTCAGCCCGAGCGCGGCGATCTTGGCCTTCTGCACATAGACCCCGGGCGCATCCGTCCGCCCCTGTGCGGCGACTCCATATTCGGCCAGCAGGTCGATCACTGCCTGTTCCAGCAGGCGCACCAGTTCGCGCACGTTGATTTGCCAGCGCCGCAGGTCGAGCAGCAGGTAAGCCACGATCTGGCCGGGGCCGTGGTAGGTGATCTGGCCGCCGCGATCGATTTTTACCACCGGAATGGACGTCGGGTTGAGCAGGTGTTCCGGCTTGCCGGCCTGGCCCTGGGTGTAGGTCGGCGGATGCTGCACCAGCCAGATCTCATCCGCCGTATCGCGCGTGCGCGCCGCAGTAAAGCGCTGCATGGCGCGCCAGGTCGGTTCGTATTCGACCAGGCCGAGGGCGCGAATATGCAGCGGCGGGTGGGAATTCATAACACCATCTTCACCATTGGATGCGATGACAGATCGCGGTACAGATTGTCGAGCTGTTCGCGCGAGGTGACGTGCACGGTGCAGGTGAGGCTGAGGTAGCGCCCGGTGCTGCTGGGGCGCGTGGTGATGCCGGCAGCATCGAACTCCGGCGCGTGCGCGCACACCACCCGCGCGATGGCTTCGTTCAGGCCCGGTTCGGCGAAACCGAACACCTTGAGCGGAAAGTCGCAGGGATATTCGATCAGGGATTCTTGCTGGCTCAATTCCATCTACTCCTTGCAGAACAGGTTTACCTGTAGGCGCGGCTTTAGTTTGTAGGATGGGTTGAGCGCAGCGATACCCATCAATTGCGAACGATGGGTATCGCTGCGCTCAACCCATCCTTGTATCTTTATCTCCGTGGTGGTTAGCTACCACCGCACGAAGCAGAGGTAGCCTGAACCCATCCTTAAGGCATTGACCTTGTAGCGTAGATCAGGCCCTCTGCTTCACCTCTCGCCAGCACGGA
>CAYTZF010000197.1:0-3851 GCA_964442265.1 uncultured Sideroxydans sp. | reverse complement strand
CCGGCAACCGCGGGCGCGGCATCATTCATTGCCTGATGCGGGATCGCGCTGGCCGTGTCGTCCACCCGTTCCAGCAGGGGATTTTCCTCCAGCATGCGCTCGCTTTCCTGGTTGACTTCCAGCGTGGAGAGCTGCAACAGGCGGATAGCCTGCTGCAACTGCGGGGTGAGCAGGAGCTGTTGGGATTGGCGCAGTTGGAGAGCGGGTTTCATCTTTATGCGGTGGGCGCGGGGCGGTCAGAGCTTGAAATGCTCGCCCAGATACACTTTTCTGACGCCCTCATTATAGATGATTTCATCGGGGCGGCCCTCCGCCATCACCGCGCCGGCGTTGATGATATAGGCGCGGTCGCAGATGCCCAGGGTTTCGCGCACGTTATGGTCGGTGATCAGCACCCCGATATCGCGCGATTTAAGAAAGCCGATGATGCGCTGGATGTCGAGCACCGCGATCGGATCGACCCCGGCGAACGGCTCGTCAAGCAGGATAAAGCGCGGGTTGGTGGCCAGCGCGCGCGCGATCTCCACCCGTCGCCGCTCGCCGCCGGAAAGGCTGATCGCCGGATTGTTGCGAATATGCGTGATATGCAGATCGTTGAGCAGCGCTTCCAGCCGTTCGGCCTGTTCCTCCGCCGTCTGGTCCAGCAATTCCAGCACCGCCTGGATATTCTGGCTCACCGTCATGCGGCGAAAAATGGAAGCTTCCTGCGGCAGATAAGCGAGACCAAGGCGGGCGCGGCGATGGATCGGCAGATGGGTGATGTTTTCGCCATCGATGCTGATTTCGCCGCCGTCCGCCGCCACCAGCCCCACGATCATATAAAAGCTGGTGGTCTTGCCGGCGCCGTTGGGGCCGAGCAGACCGACCACTTCGCCGCTGTTCACCGTGAGTGAAACATCATGCACCACGGTGCGCGAGTGGTAACTTTTCTTGAGGGATGCGGTGCGCAATTCGCTCATGTCAGGGCGTCGCCGGTGAAGAGGAGGAGAGCGATTCGCTCGGTTGAATCGGCAGGGGGGCAGTCGCGTCCGGCGCGGTCTTTGGTTTTGGCTGCAACACGGCGCGCACCCGTCCGGAAGGCTGGTCGGGCCGGGCCGCATCGCCGTGAGCCTTGAATACCTCGGTGCGGGTGCTGTAGGTAATGCGCGCGCCGCGCACTTCGTCGTTGCCGCGTTTAACCCGTGCCCGCTCGAACAGATCGGCCGTCTCCGCGCGCGTATCATACTCGATACGCTCGCCGTAGCCTTCGGCATATTCCTCGGTGCCCTCGTAGCGCTGGCGAAAACTGGCGGGTTTGCCGAACGCGGTCAGATGCTGGAAACCCTCGCTGTCTTCGCGCACTTCCACCCGGTCTGCGCGGATCAGGATGCTGCCCTGGCGCACCTGCACCCGCCCCTCGAACAGGCTGAACTGGCGGATTTCGTCGATCAGCACGCGGTCGGCTTCCAGATGAATCGGCTGCGTCCGGTCGTCCGCATCCGCCTGCGCCGCCGGCGCAAGGCAAGACAACAGGAGCGCGCACATAAACGACTTAACTGAGCGGCTCATGGACTGCCCTGACCCGGTTCAACAGTTTGACGGTGTGCGCTTTTTCATCCAGCTCCATGCCTACCGCATCGATAATATTGCGCGGATCGGTCAGGCGCACCGGCAGTGCGGTTTCGGCCCAGCCGAGATTCGGTTTCACCAGCAGGTATTCGGTTTCGAAACGCCGTTCGCCCGGGGTATCCGCCAAAAGCTGCCTGATGACCACTGTGTCCTGCAATATCACCTCCTCGCTGCGGTTGTTTAATCTGCCGTACAAGGCGGTAAATTCAGTCGGTGTCCGGTCGGGAAAAAAACGGGTCAGGTGCGGGCGTTCCAAATGCGTCATGTCGTCATCCGGGAAATGCCATAGTCTTTCGGCGGCAAGCCTGAAATGGGGCAAACCCTGCGCATCGAGGGCGACCGAATCCAGTCGGTCAACCGCGTAATCCACATCATGGCGCGGGGTGATGTCGGGTTGCACAAACGGTCGCACTTGCAGGTTGAGCCAATAACTGCAAAACAACAGCAGGAGCAGCGGCACCAGCGGCAACCAGGCGCGCAATTTATCGGGAAGTGATTTGTTGGCCATCAGTTCAGATACCGCCCCAGTTGGGCGTCCAGCGTGCCCTGCGCCGTCATGATCAGCTCGCATACTTCGCGCACCGCGCCGCAACCGGCCGCGCGCTGGCTGACGTAATGCGCGCGGTCGCGCACCAGTTGCGGCGCACCGGGCACGCTGAACGCCGCGCCGACATGGCGCATCACCGGCAGATCGACCACATCGTCGCCCATGTAAGCCGCCGCCTGTGGCGGCAAATTCAGCTCCGCCAGAAGCGCCCGCATCGTGGCCAGTTTGTCTTCCACGCCCTGGTGCAAATGCCGGATGCCGAGATTCGCCGCGCGCTGCGACACGCATTGCGAGCGGCGCCCGGTGATGATCGCCAGTTCGACGCCGCTGGCCTTAAGCATCTTCAGGCCGTGCCCGTCGAGCGAATTGAAACGCTTGAACTCCTCGCCCGAATCGGACAGATACAGGCCGCCGTCGGTGAGCACGCCGTCCACGTCGAAGGCGATCAGGCGCAATGGTTTGAGGCGTTCGGTGAGCGACATTAAATAACTTTCGCCTTCAGCAAGTCATGCATGTTGAGTGCGCCGACCAGCTTCTTCTGCGCATCCACCACCAGCAACTGGGTGATGCTGTATTGCTCCATCAACTGCACCGCCTCCACCGCCAGCGCGTCGGGACCGATGCTGCGCGGCGTTTTCGACATCACGCTGCTGATCGGCGTGCTGTTGAAATCCAGCTTCTTTTGCAGGGTGCGGCGCAGGTCGCCGTCGGTGTAGATGCCAAGCAGATGGTGCGCCTCGTCCTCGATGCCGGTCATGCCGAGACCCTTGCGCGACATCTCCAGAATCGCTTCCGCCAGCGTTGCCTCTCCGCGCACGGCGGGGATGTTGGCGTGCGTGTGCATGATGTCGCGCACATGGGTGAGCAAACGCCGTCCCAGGCTGCCGCCCGGATGCGAGCGCGCGAAGTCGGTCTCGCCAAAACCTTTCGCGTCGAGCAGCGCAACGGCCAGCGCATCGCCCAGCGCCAGCGCCGCCGTGGTACTGGCGGTCGGTGCCAGCCCCATCGGACACGCTTCCTGCGCCACTGCGCCATCCAGATGCACATCGGCTTCACGCGCCAGGGTGGACTGCGGGTTGCCGGTCAGGCTGATGAGTTTGGCGCCCTGCCGTTTAAGGATCGGCACGATGGTCAGCAACTCCTCGCTCTCGCCGGAATAAGAGATGCCGATAAACACATCCTGTGCGGTCACCATGCCCAGATCGCCGTGGCTCGCCTCGCCCGGATGGACGAAATAGGCCGGCGTGCCGGTGCTGGAAAAAGTCGCCGCGATCTTGCGCGCGACATGCCCGGATTTGCCCATGCCGCTGACGATCACCCGGCCCTGGCAGGCCAGGATCAGCTCGATCGCGCGCAAAAAATCATCTCCAATGCGCGCGGCCAGGGCGCGCACGGCATCGGCTTCGATGGTAATCACCCGGCGCGCCAGATCGAGCGCGTGCGGTGAAGCGGAGAGCGGTTTGTTCATGGGATGAATTATAGGGGAAATGCCAAACCTTGTCGGGCTGAAACCGGAAACGCGGGCAAGCGCAAGCCGCTACAGATTTTGCAACTTGCCCGAGATAAGGCATCATCGGCGGCATGACTGATTCCCTGCAATTGATCCTGGTTCTGCTCGCCGCCGCGGTCGGCGTGGTGGTGCTGTTTCGTCTCTTGCATCTTCCGGCCATGCTCGGTTACATCATCGTCGGCATCC
>CAYTZF010000196.1:0-12711 GCA_964442265.1 uncultured Sideroxydans sp. | reverse complement strand
AACGTGTACTGCATCATCATCGCCACCGACAGAATCGTCGCCAGCGGATTGGCCACATCCTTGCCCGCGATGTCGGGGGCGGAGCCGTGGCAAGGCTCGTACAATCCTTTGTTGTTTGAATCCAGCGATGCGGACGGCAACATGCCGATGGAACCGGTCAACATCGATGCCTCATCCGACAGGATGTCGCCGAAGATATTCCCGGTGAGGATCACGTCGAACTGTTTGGGCGCGCGCACCAGTTGCATCGCCGCGTTATCGACGTACATGTGCGAGGTCGCAACCTGCGGATATTCCTTGGCCACTTCGCTCACGATCTCGCGCCAGAACATGCTGGTGTCGAGCACGTTGGCCTTGTCCACCGAACACAGTTTTTTGCCGCGCTTCATCGCGATCCGGTAGCTCACATGCGCCACCCGGCGCACTTCCGATTCGCTGTAGTGCATAGTATCGAAACCCTGGCGCTCGCCGTTTTCCAAAGTGCGGATGCCGCGCGGCTGGCCGAAGTAGATGTCGCCGGTCAGTTCGCGCACGATCATGATGTCAAGACCGGACACGACTTCCGCGCGCAAGGTCGAGGCATTCACCAGTTCCGGATAGACCATCGCCGGACGCAGATTGGCGAACAATCCCAGTCCCTTGCGGATGCGCAACAATCCCTGCTCCGGGCGCATGGGACGCGGCAGCGTGTCGTACTGATAGCCGCCCACCGCACCCAGCAACACCGCATCGGACTCCTTCGATAGCTTTTCGGTGGCCGGCGGGAAAGGATCACCCGCCGCGTCATAGCCGGCACCACCAATGTGCGCATATTCCATCTCGACCTTCAGACCATCACTGCGCAACGCCTCCAATACTTTTACCGCCTGCGCGACGATTTCCGGCCCAATGCCGTCACCCGGCAAAACTGCGATCTTCATTTATGCTTCCGTCCTTAAAAGTCAAAATCATTTTCCACAGATTACGCAGATTTCACAGATTAAATCTTCAGTTCAATCTGCGTGAATCTGTGTAATCTGCGGATGAATGTTTTTCAGGCGAACAACCACGGCTGCGCCGCGCGATGTTTCGCCTCGAACGCCTTGATCTCATCTTGGTGCTGCAAAGTCAGGCCGATGTCATCCAGTCCGTTCAATAGACAGTGCTTGCGGAATTCATCGACATCAAACTTGATCACCGAGCCGTCAGGCATGGTGAGACGCTGCTGTTCCAGATCGACCGTCAATGCAAACCCGGGCTGTACCTCGACCGCCTTGAACAGCGCATCAACCTGTTCCGTTGCCAGTTTGATCGGCAGCATGCCGTTCTTGAAACAGTTGTTGAAGAAGATGTCGGCGAAACTTGGCGCGATGATGACGCGGAAACCGTAATCGGCCAGCGCCCACGGCGCATGCTCGCGCGACGAACCGCAACCGAAGTTCTCGCGCGCCAGCAGAATCTGCGCGCCCTGATAGCGCGCCTGGTTCAGCACAAAGTCGGGGTTCAGCGGACGGCAGCTGCAATCCTGCCCCGGCTCGCCATGATCGAGATAGCGCCACTCATCGAACAGGTTGGGGCCGAAGCCGGAACGCTTGATCGACTTCAGGAACTGCTTGGGAATAATCGCGTCGGTATCGACATTGGCGCGGTCCAGCGGCGCCACCAAGCCGGTAAATTTTTCAAATTTTTGCATGGTTATTTGTCTGCCGCTTTCTCCAGTGCCTGGCCGCCCTTTTGAATATCCTCGCCGAGACCCTTCATGGTGTTGCACCCGGCCAGCATCCATACCGCCAGCAATAAAACTATGATCCTCATTCTCAACCCCTTATAGCTTGCTTACATCAACAAAATGGCCGGCCACAGCCGCCGCCGCCGCCATTGCCGGGCTGACCAGATGGGTGCGTCCGCCCTGCCCCTGCCGACCTTCAAAATTACGGTTGGATGTCGAAGCGCAACGCTCGCCCGGTTCCAGACGGTCATCGTTCATTGCCAAACACATCGAGCAACCGGGATCGCGCCATTCGAAACCCGCCGCAATGAATATCTTGTCCAGCCCCTCTTGCTCGGCTTGCGCTTTGACCAGCCCCGAACCCGGCACCACCAGCGCCAGCTTCACATTCGGCGCGACTTTCTTTCCGCGCGCCACTGCGGCGGCGGCGCGCATATCTTCGATGCGGCCATTGGTGCAGGAGCCGATAAATACCTTGTCCACCTTTATTTCGGTGATCGGCGTGTTAGCCAGCAAGCCCATATATTGCAAAGCACGCTGCGCGCCTTCGCGCTTCCCTGTTTCACTCATGGCTGCCGGATCCGGCACCCTACCGTCCACCGCCACCACCATTTCCGGCGAGGTACCCCAGGTCACTTGCGGCTTGATCTGTGCCGCATCAAGCTCGACCACCGCATCGAACTTCGCCCCCGCATCGCTGTGAAGCGTGCGCCAGTAAGTCACGGCCTTGTCCCATTGCTCGCCCTGTGGCGCGAACGGACGCCCCTTGATGTAGGCGAACGTGGTTTCATCCGCCGCCACCATACCGGCGCGCGCGCCCGCCTCAATTGCCATGTTGCACAGGGTCATGCGCCCTTCCATACTCAAGGCACGGATGGTGTCGCCACCGAATTCGATAGCGTAACCGGTGCCACCGGCGGTGCCGATCTTGCCGATAATCGCCAGCGCGATGTCCTTCGCCGTCACGCCCCGCCCCAGTTTTCCCTCGACCTTGACCAGCATGGCTTTGGATTTCTTCGCCACCAGGCATTGCGTCGCCATCACGTGCTCCACCTCGGAGGTGCCGATGCCGTGTGCCAGCGCGCCGAAAGCACCGTGGGTGCTGGTGTGCGAATCGCCGCAGACCACGGTCATGCCGGGCAGGGTTGCCCCCTGTTCCGGGCCAATCACATGCACCACACCCTGGCGGATGTCGTTCATCTTGAATTCGGTGATGCCAAGTTCGGCACAGTTCGCATCCAGCGTCTCCACCTGCAAGCGCGAGATGGGATCAGTGATGCCGCCGCTGCGTTTGGTCGTCGGCACATTGTGGTCAGGCACCGCCAGCATGGAGCCGGTGCGCCACGGTTCGCGCCGCGCCATGCGCATGCCTTCAAAAGCCTGCGGGCTGGTCACCTCGTGCACCAAATGGCGGTCGATGTAAAGCAGGGCGGTACCGTCCGGCTCGGTGCGCACCAGATGGTTGTTCCAGATTTTGTCGTAAAGCGTTTCTGCGATCATTCTTTATCCTTTTCGGGGCGCGCGATTATGCCACAGCGCGGCGGGTTTCCCGCAAGGCACAGGCAAGCGCATTGGGTGATCCGGCCAGTTTGGCCAGGGCATATTCCATGCTTTCGGCCAGCGCGTGCCAACTGGCGTCAATGATGTTGCTGCTGGCGCCGACCGTGGTCCAGACATGGCCTCCGCCCTGGAAGGTGATCAGCACGCGCACTTTGGCGGAGGTACCGCTGGCGCTGTCCAGAATGCGCACCTTGTAGTCGATCAGACAGACGTCTTTCAGCACCGGATAGGCCTCGGCCAGTGCGCTGCGCAGGGCGCTTGAGAGCGCATTGACCGGACCGTTGCCTTCCGCCGCCATGAACTTTACTTCGTCGCCAACCCTGACCTTGGCGGTCGCCTCCGACAGCAGGCCGCGACTCTGGCGGCGCTCGGTGATAACAAAATAATCGATCAGTTCGAACGGCGGCTTGTATTCCGGACGCAGGCGTTGCAGCAGCAACTCCATGCTGGCTTCTGCCGCTTCGAAAGTGAACCCCTCGTGCTCCAGATGCTTGATGTGATTCAGCACGCGTTGCGCTTCCTCGTTGTCGAGCGAGATGCCCAGCGACTGTGCCTGAAACTGGATGTTGCCGCGCCCCGACAACTCCGACACGACCGAGCGCATCTCATTGCCGACCAGGGCGGGATCAATATGCTGGTAAGTGTCGGCCGCCTTCAGCATCGCCGCCACATGGATACCGCCCTTGTGCGCAAAAGCACTGTGGCCGATGTAGGGCGCGTGGTTGTAGTGTTTCAGATTGACCACCTCGGCAACGAAATGCGCCAGCCCGGTCAGCTCGCGCAACTGCGCCGGCGTAACGGCCTGCCGGCCCATCTTGAGTTGCAGGTTGGGAATAACGGTCGTCAGGTTGGCATTGCCGACGCGCTCGCCATAACCGTTGATGGTGCCCTGCACCTGGTCGCAGCCGCCGCGCACCGCGGCGAGCGAATTGGCCACGCCGCAGCCGCTGTCGTTATGGCAATGCGCCCCCAGCGGGGCGGCGATGTGGCGCTTCACCTCGCGCACAATCTCCTCGACCTCCCACGGCAGCTTGCCGCCGTTGGTCTCGCACAGCACCAGCCAGTCGGCACCGGCATCGGCGGCGGCGCGCAAGGTCGCCAGCGCATACTCCTTGTTCGCCAGAAAACCATCGAAGAAATGTTCCGCATCGAACATCACCTCGCGCCCCGCAGCTTTCATGCATGCCACGCTGTCGCGAATCATCGCGAGATTCTCTTCCAGCGTGGCGGACAGCACCACCTTGACGTGGTAATCCCAGCTCTTGCCCACCATCGTCACCACCGGTGTTTTCGCTTCCAGCAGCGCGCGCAGATTGGCGTCCTGCTCGCAGGTCTTGTTCTTTTGCCGGGTCCGCCCGAACGCGGCGAGCCGGGCCTGCCCCAGATCAATTTCGGCCGCCCGCGCAAAGAACTCCGCGTCTTTCGGATTGGAGCCGGGCCAACCGCCCTCGATATAGTGGAAACCGAAATCGGCCAGGCGCTTGGCAATGAGCAGCTTGTCGTCAACAGAGAGAGAAATATCCTCGCGCTGCGTGCCGTCGCGCAGCGTGGTGTCGTAAAGAAAGACCGGGTTCATGGTGGCGCCGCCGAATGAAAGGGAACGGATTTTAGCATTTTGTCCGCTGTTCCATGCCGCGCAGCTTCCGTCCCATCAGCATCAGACCGAGCAGCGCCATTGCCGCGCTCGACGTGTACAGGGCCGTTGCCCCCCAATGTTGCCAGATCGGGCCGCTGGCCAAACCGCCCAGGATGCCACCCGCGCCGTAGGTGAGGCTGCCGAACAGCGCCTGCCCCCTGGATTGGTGGCGTCCCTGGAAAAACTCGTGCACCAATCCCAATGAAGCGGCGTGATAAGCGCCAAAGGTCAGCGCGTGCAACACCTGCGCGAGCAGCAGCAATACAACGATATCCACCGCCCAACCGATGAGCAGGAAGCGCAAGACCGCCGCGCCAAAACTGATGAGCAGGATGCGCGAAAAACCGAAGCGCCGCACCAGCCCGGGCATCAGGAAGAACACCCCGATCTCGCAGATCACGCCCAGCGCCCACAAGCCGCCGACCGCGCTTTTGGCATAGCCGTGCTCGACCAGATAGATGGAAAAGAAGGTGTAATACGGGCCGTGCGCAGCCGCCATCAGGAAGCAGGCTCCAAACAGGGCCAGCACGCGCGGTTGCAGGACGATCTGTTTGATCGGCTGATGATCGGTGTGATGCGCCAGCACTGCGGCCGGCGGAATCTGCCGCGCGAAGATCAAGATGCCCAGCTCGCACACCAGTCCCGCCCACAGCAGCCAGGCGATGGCGATGTGATCGAAGGCATAGCCCAGCCCCACCACCGACAAGATGAAACCGATGGAACCCCATGAGCGCAAACGCCCGTAATGCGCGGTGTTCTTGCCCAGCCAGGTGAGCGTTGTCGCTTCCACCAGCGGCATCGAGGCGCTCCAGAAAAAATTCATCAACATCAATACGATGAACAAGCCCCAGAAACTGGTGGTGGCGAACACGCCCAAATAAAACAGCGCGCTCAAGCTCGCCGCGACGACCACCACCTCGCGCCGCTTGCCCGTGTGATCCGCCAGCCAGCCCCAAACGTTGGGCGCGACCATGCGCATCACCGGCTGCAGCGACATCAGGATTGCAATATCGATCGCATCGAAGTGCAGTGATTTGAGATATAGGCTCCAGTAGGGCGCGAACATCCCCACGAAGGCGTAATAGAAAAAATAGAAGCCGGCGATGCGCCAGTGGTAGTTGATGGATGAGGACATGGATCAGGGTCTGCGAACGGCGCGCATTCTACACCGCGTTTAATCCCCTCCCGCGAGACAGGTCACCCTGCGCGGACACAGCTCTCCTGCGCGGCTTTTGCCCGCTTGCTTAAGCGGTGCCGATGCTGCCACAACTCGCCGCCAAAATTCACTCGCAAATGTTGCGCTTCTGGGTTGAATCCGCCTGGTGTAAAGTGCCTGCCGTCGATGCCCGCTGTTTTACCCTCGCGGGCGCACAAGGGAGCCGGGGTATGTATCTGGGACTGCTGCTTATTCTGACCGAGGTGATCGTGATCGCTTCGATCAACTATATGACGATCAAAACCCATGTGTCGCTCGACGTGCTGTATTGCCTCCCCATTATCCATGCGGCACGCTTGCAATCCATTCATACCCAGCGCAAAGACGATCTGCTGCTGCCGTTTCTAATCGGTTTTCTGGTCGGCGCCATCTGGAGCCTGCTCGAAGCATTGGTCACTCCGGATGGTTTCCCGGTAAATGCGCTGCTTCTTAATGTTTTTAGCCGTGGCGTGACCTTCACTTTGCTTGGCACGGTTGTCGGGCGTCTATGGCGGGAACGGGAATACGGGCACAAGGATTTTTTGACCGACTTATCCAACCAGCAGGAACTGCTGACCCGCCTGGCCCAGGTTCAGTCGCGCAGCACGCGCACCGGGAAACCATACTCCCTGTTCTATTTGAATATCGCCGGTCTGGTTGAAATCAATAACACGCAGGGTCACCAGTCCGGCGACAACGCCCTGCACAAGGCGGCCGAAATCTTCAGTGCCGTTTCGCGCGGCGTTGACACCGTGGCCCGCATCGGCTCGGCCCAGTTCGCGATGCTCCTGCCGGAAACCGACGAACAGGTGGCGGAGGTCGTCAAAAAACGCATCTTGGCCTCGGCTGCCAGTGAGTTCCAGTATTACGGTTGGAACCTGTCCGTGTCGGTCGGGCAAATCACCCGCATCGGCCAATGCGGGAGTTTTGATAAATTATTGAACGAGTTGCTCGTCACCCCGCAACAAGCTGCGGAAAATCCGGCGCCGCCGGTGCCGGTTCGGGGCTAAAATCTCATTTTCCGGCCTTGCCCGCGCTCCCCCAAGCACCCGGACAGCAGGCTGGCAGCCGCAATCAATAGCGCCCCCAGCCATTCCCGCGGGAACATCACCTCATTCGCCAACAAGCCGGAAGAGATCGCGGCGAAAACCAGTTCGGACAGTAGCAGCACGATGGCACGATTGGCCGGCAAATGGGTTATCCCGTACTGCATGGCGAAACTGGTCGCGCACAGTACTGCACCGATCAGCGCCAGCAACAGCCAGTCGAATAGGCCAAGCGCGCCAAGCTGCTGCCCCGCTCCGCCCTGCCACCACACGAACGGCAAAGCCAAGGCGACCGTGCCCAGCCACAGACTGAACGATTTCACCTCGACCGAAAGATGACCGGCACGGCGCGAAACGACATTCGACAACGCGAAACCCATTCCCGCCGACAGTCCCAGCCATTCGGCCGTGTCGTGCGGCAACGGCAAGCCGAGTCCCGGATGCCACAGCATGATGAACGCACCGCAGAGTGAGAGCGCGACAATGGCATAGCCGTAGCGGTTGAGTTTTTCGCCCAACAGAATGCGGGAGAACAGGACAGTCCATACCGGCGCGAGATAAAACAGCAGCAACACGCGCATCACTTCGCCCTGCAACATCCCCAGCACATAGCCCAGATTGGCCCAGCCCGTGCTCAACATCAGCAGCAAGGCCCAGCCGCCGAGCGTGGAACGTTCGCGCCACACGCGCGGCAGGATAAATGCGCCGCACAACAGCGCCAGCGCGTAAGTCAGCAAGGTCGCCAGCGCGCCCGACACGCCGGCCTCCTGCAACACGCGATAGGGATACCAGATCAATCCCCAAACCAGCGCGCCGCTCATTACGCCGGCGACCGGCAACACATTTCGTTTTGTTGGCAATTAACCGGACCTTATAATGCGCGCTCTTTCGCGCGGCGAACCTGCAAATGAATCCATATCTGCAAAAACTACAACCTTATCCATTCCAGAAACTCGCCAGATTGTTCGGCGAAGTCGGCAGCAATCCCGCGTTCGAACCGATCAGCTTGCACATCGGCGAACCGAAACACGCGACACCGGCTTTCATCCGCGAAGCACTGATCGCCGGTCTGGACGGGCTGGCGCATTATCCCACAACGATCGGCAGCGACGCCCTGCGCGGCGCCATCGCCGGCTGGCTGGCGCGCCGCTATGGTATTCCCGCGCCGGACGCGAAAACCCAGGTGCTGCCGGTGAACGGCAGTCGCGAGGCGCTGTTCGCCTTTGCCCAGGCCGTGATCGACTGCAGCCGGGGCGATCCGGTGGTAGTCTGCCCCAACCCGTTCTATCAGATTTATGAGGGCGCGGCGCTGCTCGCCGGCGCCACCCCGCATTTCCTCAACACCCTGGCGCAGGATGGCTTTGCGCTGAATTTTGCGCAACTGCCGGAAGCGATATGGCAACGCGCGCAACTCGTCTATGTCTGCTCTCCCGGCAACCCGAACGGCCGTGTGATGCCGCTGGCGGAATGGCAGGCATTATTCGAGATGAGCGACCGTTACGGTTTCGTCATCGCGGCGGACGAGTGCTATTCCGAGATCTACTTCGGCGAGGACAAACCGCTCGGCGCTCTCCAGGCCGCGCAACAGCTGGGGCGTGACGATTACCGCAATCTGGTGGTGTTCTCCAGCCTGTCGAAACGCTCCAACGTGCCCGGCATGCGCTCCGGCTTTGTTGCGGGTGATGCCGGAGTGCTGGAAAAGTTTGCGCTGTATCGCACTTATCACGGTTGCGCGATGAACCCGGCGATCCAGGCCGCGACCATCGCCGCCTGGAACGACGAGGTTCATGTCGCAGAAAACCGCCGCCTGTATGCGGAAAAGTTCAAGCAGGTCATCGCCCTGCTCGCGCCGGTATTGCCCGTGGCGAAACCGGATGCCGGCTTCTATCTTTGGGTGCGCACCCCGATTGCCGACAGCGCCTTCGCGCAACAGCTATACCGCGACTATAATGTGTCCGTGCTGCCTGGCAGCTTCCTTGCCCGTGAGGCGCGCGGAGCCAATCCCGGCGCCAATTTCATCCGGCTGGCATTGGTCGCCACGCTGGAGGAATCGCTGGAAGCCGCACGACGTATCGCCGAATTCACCCGGTCTTTGTAGGCCGGACTTCAGCCCGACATGTCGGGTTAAAACCCAGCCTACCGGCCAAGGTTTAACCATTTAATTGAATAGGAATCCATCATGCCCCACTTGCAAGCCATCATCGAAGAAGCCTTTGAACGCCGTGCCGAGATCACCCCGCGCAATGTTGATGCGCAACTGAAGGAAACCCTCAACACCGTGATCGAATATCTGGACCAGGGCAAACTGCGCGTGGCCGAGAAGATCAACGGCGCATGGGTTACCCATCAATGGGTCAAGAAGGCGGTGCTGCTGTCGTTCCGCATCGAGGACAACGCTTTCATCAAGGGCGGGTTCACCAACTACTTCGACAAGGTGCCTTCCAAGTTCGCCGACTACAACTCCAAGGAGTTTCGCGAAGGCGGTTTTCGCGTGGTGCCGCCGGCAGCGGCACGGCGCGGTGTCTTCATCGCGAAAAACGTGGTGCTGATGCCGTCCTACTGCAACATTGGCGCCTATGTCGATGAAGGCACCATGGTCGATACCTGGGCCACCGTCGGCTCCTGCGCCCAGATCGGCAAGAATGTGCATTTGAGCGGCGGCGTCGGCATCGGCGGCGTGCTGGAACCGGTGCAGGCCAACCCCACCATCATCGAGGACAACTGCTTCATCGGCGCGCGCTCCGAGATCGTTGAGGGGGTGATCGTGGAAGAAGGCGCGGTGATCTCGATGGGCGTATTCATCGGCCAAAGCACCAAGATTTACGACCGCGAAACCGGCGAGGTGAGCTATGGCCGCGTGCCGGCCGGGTCCGTGGTGGTCAGCGGCAGCCTGCCGTCGGCTGACGGCAAGTACAGCCTCTACTGCGCGGTGATCGTGAAAAAAGTTGATGCCAAAACGCTGGGCAAGATCGGCATCAATGAGTTGTTGCGCGGAATCTAATCAGGATTTGGGAACTGGGAATCAGGATTTAATCCACTCCAAATCCTGATTCCAAAACCCTAATTACTGTCTTTACGAGGTGACACCATGATCGTGACTCCGCTACTGCAACTCGCCGCCGACAAACTGGCCTCCGACCTGTTCTTTTCGGTCGGCGCGCCGATCAACATCAAGATCAACGGCTTGGTGATGCCGGTCAACCAGCAAATATTGACAGCGGATCAGGTCAGGCAGATCGCCTACGAAATGATGACGCCGGCGCAGATTGCCGACTTCGAGACCCACATGGAGATGAATTTCTCCTACCGCATGCCGCCGATCGGCAACTTTCGCGTCAACATTTTTCGCCAGCGCGGCAGCATCGCCATCGTTATCCGCTATGTGCGCGGCCAGGTTCTGGATGTTGAAGCGCTCAACCTGCCTGCCGTGCTGAAGGGATTGATCCGGGAAAAACGCGGCTTGGTATTGATGGTCGGCGCCACCGGCTCGGGCAAATCAACCACCCTCGCGTCTATGATCCAGCATCGCAACAGCAGCCTCAGCGGCCACATTCTGACCATCGAGGATCCAATCGAATATCTGATTCATCACGACAAATGCATCGTCAACCAGCGCGAGATCGGCACGGACACAGAAGATTACGGCGCGGCGCTGGTCAGCGCCATGCGCGAAGCACCCGATGTGCTGATGATCGGCGAAATCCGCGACCGCGACACGCTGAAGCATGCCTTGATCTTCGCCCAGACCGGTCACTTGTGCCTGTCCACCCTGCACGCCAACAACAGCTACCACGCGCTCAACCGCATCGTGAATTTCTTCCCCTACGATGCGCGGCAAAGCGTGCTGTCCGACTTGTCCATGTGTTTGCGCGCGGTCATTTCGCAGCGCCTGGTGCGCAATGTGAAAGGCCAGCAGATGCCGGCAGTGGAAGTGCTGCTAAATTCGGCGCTGGTCGCCGACCTGATCAAGAACGACCAGATCGAAAAGATCCGCGAAGCGATCGAACAGAGCGTGTCACAGGGCTCGCAGACTTTCGAGCAAGCCCTGTACAAAATGTTCAAGGCGGGTGAAATCACCAAGGAAGAGGCCTTGCTCAACGCAGATTCGGCCAGCAATCTGTCGTCGCTGATTGATTACTCGCAAACCAGCAAAGTCAAGGCATACGATCCGAACGAAAAACCGCCCGCCGCAACCAAGCCCTCCGCGATCAATTTTGACGGCATCAAACTAAACCTTCCGGACTGATGCCGATGAAACTGTACGGCATCCCGAACTGCGACACCGTCAGAAAAGCGCGCGCCTGGCTGGACGTGCACGGCATCGACTATGAATTCCGCGATTTCAAAAAACACGGGGTCAGCGCGGCAATATTGTCCGCCTGGCTCAAACAAGTCGGCTGGCAGCAATTACTAAAAAAGACCGGCCCAACCTGGGGCAAGCTGCCGGATGAAGTCAAAACCTCGATCCGCGACGATGCCTCGGCACTGCGGCTGATGCTGGAAAAACCGAATGTAATCAAACGACCGGTGCTGGAACACGAAGGAAAAGTGCTGGCTACCGGATTCAGCGGTCAATACGACGAAAACTTGTTTGCCCGCTTCCCCCACCCCACCCCTCTCCCGCCCCTCACCCCATCCCCTCTCCCAAAGGGAGAGGGAGTTCTCACGGGGAAAAACGAGTAAAACAATTGCCAATCCCTGCAACCGACTACGAAAAACTCAAGTTATGAGCGACACACTTGGCTTGGCCAAACAACTTATTTCCCGCCGTTCACTCACCCCGATGGACGACGGCTGCCTCGACATCATCGGTGCCCGCCTTGCGCCGCTGGATTTCAATCTGGAGAAGATGCGCCACAGCGAGGTGGACAATCTGTGGGCACGGCGCGGCGATGCCGCACCCATCATCTGCTTTGCCGGGCACACCGACGTGGTGCCGACCGGCCCGGTGAACAAATGGAACAGCGACCCGTTCACCCCCGCCGTGCGCGACGGCATGCTCTACGGGCGCGGCGCGGCCGATATGAAAGGCTCCATTGCCGCCTTTGTCGCGGCTACGGAAAAATTTGTCGCCAAATTTCCGCAGCATCGCGGTTCCATAGCACTGCTGCTCACCTCGGACGAGGAGGGTATCGCGGTGGATGGCACGGTGCGCGTGGTGGAAGCCTTGCGGGAACGTGGCGAACGGCTCGATTACTGCATCGTCGGCGAGCCGACCTGCGTTGACACGCTCGGCGACACAATCAAGAACGGGCGGCGCGGTTCGCTTTCCGGCACCCTGACCGTGAAAGGTGTGCAGGGACATATCGCGTATCCGCATCTGGTGAAGAATCCGATCCACCTCGCCGCACCGGCCATCGCCGAACTGGCCGCAACCGTGTGGGATGCAGGCAACGAATACTTCCCGCCGACCTCCTGGCAGATATCCAACATCCATGGCGGCACCGGGGCGACCAATGTCGTGCCGGGCACGGTGGAGATCCTGTTCAACTTCCGCCATTCCACGGCCAGCACCACTGAATCGTTGAAGTCCAGAGTGCATGCCATCCTCGACCAACACGGACTT
>CAYTZF010000195.1:0-3927 GCA_964442265.1 uncultured Sideroxydans sp. | reverse complement strand
AATATTTTTGAAGATGACGTCAATGTGGCCCTGTTGCGCCGGCGTGTCGGAATGGTGTTCCAGAAGCCCAATCCTTTCCCGAAATCCACCTATGAAAATGTCGCATACGGCCTGCGCATCATGGGCGTCAATGACAGGAAGGTGTTGGACGAGGCGGTAGAAAAGGCGCTGCGAGGCGCAGCACTGTGGGATGAAGTCAAAGATCGTTTGCAAGAGAGTGGCATGAGCCTGTCCGGTGGCCAGCAGCAGCGCCTGGTCATTGCACGTGCGATCGCCCTGGAGCCTGAAGTGCTGTTGCTGGACGAGCCGACTTCCGCGCTTGATCCGATTTCTTCCGCCAAACTGGAGGGCCTGGTCGAGCAGATGAAGACCAAGTACACCATCATCATCGTGACCCACAACATGCAGCAGGCGGCACGTGTGTCGGACTACACCGCGTACATGTACCTTGGCAATCTGATCGAATTCGGCGACACCAATAACGTGTTCACCAACCCGACACGGCAGGAAACCGAAGATTACATCACCGGCCGCTTCGGTTAACCGGAAACGGAAGCTGGAAAGGGCGGGGCGTTTGGGAGTCCGGAGCCGGGTGCTGCAACCCGCTGCGTACCATACCGATCGTGCTCCATCCCGTGGCGGTCTCGCCAAGGGGGTTGGTTCTGTTGAGCTGAACGAGCCCGGTGGCGGCGCACTTAATCTCCCGCGAAGCGCCAAACCGCCTTTTTCGCAGTCCGGTATCCGGCCCGTCCGCGGCTTCCCTATCACGCCACCGCCTGCATTTCAAGTCGCCCCGTGTGCATTACTTCGATTGACCATCGACCCATTCAACGATACTATCCGCGCACCAAAAAGTTAGGAAGAAGAGCCTGATGCGACGCAAGCTGGTAGTTGGAAACTGGAAGATGCACGGCAATCTGGAGCGCAACAAAGCGCTGCTGGAAGCGGTGCTGTCCGGGGTCAGGGATTTGCGCGATGCCGACTATGGCGTGTGTGTGCCGTATCCTTATCTGGCGCAGGCGCAGTCATTGTTGCAGGGTAGCAATATTGCCTGGGGGGCGCAAAACCTGAGCCAGCACGAGCAGGGCGCCTTCACCGGCGCGGTTGCCCCCGGCATGCTGGCGGATTTCCGCTGCCGCTACGTCATCATCGGCCACAGCGAGCGGCGTGCGCTGTTCCATGAAAGCAACGACATTGCCGCCGCCAAATTCGACGCCGCTATCAAGTTTGGCATGACCCCGATCTTCTGTGTGGGCGAGACCCTGCAGGAGCGTGAAGATGGCGTGACCGAGCAAGTAGTGGCCAAACAATTGGAGGTGGTGCTCAACCATGCCGGGGCGGAGTCGGTGGCCAAGACGGTCATCGCCTATGAGCCGGTGTGGGCGATCGGCACCGGCAAGACCGCAACCCCCGAGCAGGCGCAGGCTGTTCATGCATTTATCCGCCAGCGCGTCGCGCGGCTGGATGGTTCAGTGGCGCAGGGCTTGCGTATTCTGTATGGCGGCAGTATGAAGCCGGGCAATGCGGCGGAGTTGATGGCGATGCCGGACATCGACGGCGGGCTGATTGGCGGCGCGTCGCTGGTGGCGGAAGAATTCGTGGCGATTTGTCGCGCCGCGCAACAATAAATTTTGCAGTTGGAGTCAAGCGTGGAAACATTGGTCTGGGTAGTGCATATCGTAACCGCTGTCATCCTGGTCGGTCTGGTGCTGGTGCAGCATGGCAAGGGTGCCGACATGGGTGCGGCGTTCGGTTCCGGATCGGCCGGCAGTCTGTTTGGTTCCAGCGGTTCCGCCAACTTTCTCAGTCGCAGCACCGCAGTGGCCGCCACCGTTTTTTTTGTCACCAGCCTGACGCTGACGTACCTGTATGCGCAACCCGCGCAGCAGAGCGGGGTGATGGATCGCGTGGACATCAATACTTTGCAGCAAAGCGCGCCGGCAGCGGCGGATGCGCCGGATTCCAAGGTAAAGGAAATACCTAAGTAACAGACTTGCGCGGAGTTGGCGGAATTGGTAGACGCGCAGCCTTGAGGTGGCTGTGTCCGAAAGGACGTGTGGGTTCGAGTCCCATGCCCCGCACCACATAAAATAATAATTAGAACCTGGCGATATCGCCGAAGGTCGCAAAAATACAAAGCATTACTTTGTTAGCCGCTATCTCGCGGACTCATGGAGGGGAGCTGAGGCATGTTGGAAAATTATTTTCCGGTTCTGTTGTTCATCTGCATTGCTTTGGTAATCGGTATTTTGCCGCTGGTTCTGGGTATGCTGGTCGGGCCGCACCGCCCCGACGACAAAAAACTCTCCCCTTACGAGTGCGGCTTCGAGGCTTTCGAGGATGCGCGCATGAAATTCGATGTGCGTTTCTACCTCGTTGCCATCCTGTTTATCCTGTTCGATCTTGAAATTGCTTTCCTGTTTCCGTGGGCGATCGTGCTCAAGGAGATCGGCACTTTCGGTTTTGTCTCCATGATGGTTTTTCTGGCCATCCTGGTGGTTGGCTTCATCTACGAATGGATGAAAGGGGCGCTGGAATGGGAATAGAGGGAATTCTTGAAAAGGGCGTCGTCACCACCACTGCCGACACCATCATCAACTATGCGCGCACCGGCTCGCTGTGGCCGATGACCTTTGGTTTGGCCTGTTGCGCGGTCGAGATGATGCATGCCGCGCTGGCGCGTTATGACTTGGACCGGTTTGGTGCCGGCGCCTTCCGTCCCAGTCCGCGCCAATCCGACGTGATGATTGTGGCGGGCACGCTGTGCAACAAGATGGCGCCGGCCCTGCGCAAGGTGTACGACCAGATGGCCGAGCCGCGCTGGGTGATCTCGATGGGTTCCTGCGCCAACGGCGGCGGCTACTATCACTATTCCTATTCCGTCGTGCGCGGCTGCGACCGCATCGTGCCGGTGGATATCTACGTTCCGGGCTGCCCGCCGACGGCGGAGGCGCTGCTCTATGGCGTGATCCAGTTGCAAAACAAGATCAAACGCACCAATACCATTGCGCGATAGGTAAATCATGGCAAGCGACCTCGATATTCTGCAGTCCGAACTGGCGCGTGTGTTTGGCGCCGAAATCATCAGTCTGGAGCAGCGCCTAGGTGAGCTGACCCTGGTGGCCAAGGCGGCCGATATGATTGGCGTGTTCACCCGCCTGCGGGATGATGCCAATCTGCGCTTCGAGGAATTGATTGATGTTTGTGGCGTCGATTATTCCGCTTATGGTAGCGAAACTTGCGAGGACGGGCGTTATGTGGCGGATATCGCACACGCCGGGCCGCGCTTTGCCGCGGTCTATCACCTGCTGTCCATTACCCGTAACCTTCGTCTGCGCGTGCGCGTCTTCGCCGAGGATGATGTGATGCCTATTCTGTCTTCGGCGGTCCAGATATGGCCGTCGGCCAACTGGTTCGAGCGCGAAGCGTTCGACCTGTACGGGATTCTGTTTGCCGGACATCCGGATCTGCGCCGTATCCTGACCGATTATGGTTTTGTCGGCAACCCGTTCCGCAAGGATTTCCCGCTGTCCGGCACGGTGGAGATGCGCTATGACGCGGCGCAGCAGCGCGTGATTTACGAGCCGGTGTCGATTGAGCCGCGCGAAATCACGCCGCGTTCCTTGCGCGAAGAAGAATACGGACGTCATTGAGGCGAAACGACAAATGGCTGAAATCAAGAACTACACAATGAACTTTGGGCCGCAGCACCCGGCGGCGCACGGCGTATTGCGGCTGGTGCTGGAGCTTGACGGAGAAGTCATCGAGCGCGCCGATCCGCACATCGGTTTGTTGCATCGCGCCACGGAAAAGCTGGCCGAGCACAAGACCTTTCTGCAATCCGTGCCCTACATGGATCGTCTCGACTACGTGTCCATGATGATGAACGAGCATGCCTATGTGATGGCGATCGAAAAACTGGCCGGG
>CAYTZF010000194.1:0-2518 GCA_964442265.1 uncultured Sideroxydans sp. | reverse complement strand
TCCCAATGTGATCGAAACCCTCGCTGCGGCAAAGACACTGGTAGCCGACGGTTTTCAGGTGATGGTCTATACCTCGGATGATCCCATCATCGCCAAACAACTGGAGGATATCGGTTGCGTGGCGATCATGCCGCTGGCTTCTCTCATCGGTTCCGGCATGGGCATTCTGAATCCGTGGAATTTGCAGCTCATCATGGATCGAGTCAGTGTGCCGGTGATTGTCGATGCGGGTGTGGGCACCGCTTCGGACGCCGCCATTGCACTGGAACTGGGCTGCGCTGGTGTGCTGATGAATACGGCAATTGCCGGCGCAGAGAATCCGGTGCTGATGGCCGGCGCGATGAAGCTGGCGGTGCAGGCAGGACGCAGCGCCTTCCTTGCCGGACGCATGCCGAAAAAACTCTACAGCGCCAGCCCGAGCTCGCCGACGGCGGGGATCATCGGTTCGGTGCACAAATAAAACCAACCTCTCATCCGCAGATTACACAGATTCCCGCAGATCAGGCACGGTTCTTAATCTGCGAAATCTGCGTTCAATGCTTTTACCATGACCGACACCGCCGACCTCAAGAACAGGCACATCCGCAGCTTCGTGCTGCGTCAGGGCCGCACCTCCCCCGCACAGCAGCGCGCGATTGCCACGCTGATGCCGCGCTTCGGCATTCCTTATGCCGCACGACAGTTCGACCTCGACCAGGCTTTCGGCCGCACTGCGCCAAAGATTCTGGAGATCGGTTTCGGCATGGGCGACAGCACGGCGACCATCGCCCAGACACATCCGGAAATCGATTATCTGGCGCTGGAAGTGCACACGCCCGGTGTTGGCAATTTGCTCAAACTCATCGAGACGGAACAGCTCGCCAATATCCGCATCATGCAGCACGATGCGGTGGAAGTGCTGCGCGACATGATTGCGGATAACACCCTGGACGGCGTGCATATCTTTTTCCCCGATCCGTGGCACAAGGCGCGCCATAACAAGCGGCGCCTGATCCAGGCGCCGTTCATCGCGCAACTGGTGCAGAAACTCAAACCCGGCGGATATATCCATGTCGCCACCGACTGGCAGGACTATGCCGAGCAAGTGTTGCGCGTGTTGAGCGGGGAACCAATGCTGGAAAACACGGCGGCCGATTACGCGCCGCGCCCCGACTATCGCCCGCTGACCAAGTTCGAGCAGCGCGGGATACGATTAGGGCACGGTGTTTGGGACTTGGTATTCAAGCGCCGATAGCATGTAGGATGGGTTGAGCGCAGCGATACCCATCAATCGTTAGGATTGACACAGACGATGGGTATCGCTGCGCTCAACCCATCCTACATTTCTTCACGCAGGAAAATCTCCAGCAGGTCATTCAGGAAACGCCGCCCCAACTCGGTCGGTGCGATGCGCTGTCCCCCGCGTTGCAACAACCCGCGCTTTTCAGCTTCGTCCAGTTCGCGCCGGATCAGCAACAAGGGCAGGCTGGTGCGCTCCTGAAACAATACCTCATCGAAACCGTTATTCAAACGCAAGGCATTCATCATGAACTCGAAGGCAAGATCATACTTGCTCAATACCTGTTCGCTTTGCACCGGCATCCCCCGCGCCATCGCCTCCATATAGGCCTGCGGTTGTTTGTATCGCGCCTGGCGCATCACCTTGTCGTGAAAACTCAACTTGCTGTGCGCGCCGGCGCCCAGCCCAAGGTAATCGCCGAACTGCCAGTAGTTCAGATTGTGGCGCGACTGCTTTTTCGGCCGGGCGAAGGCGGAAGTCTCGTAATGCGCATAGCCATGCCCGGCCAATAATGCTTCGATGCCCTGCTGCATCGCGCTGCTTGCGTCGTCGTCCGGCAACGGCGGCGGCCGGTGTGCGAACAGGGTGTTCGGCTCCAGCGTCAGGTGATAGCAGGACAGGTGCCGGGGTGAATATTCCAGCGCGATCTGCACATCCCGCAACGCCTGCTCCAAGGTCTGTTGCGGCAGCGCATACATCAGGTCGAGATTGAGGTTGTCGAAATGCTGTTGCGCGATGGCGATGGCGCGTTTGGCCTCGTCGGCGGAATGGATGCGCCCCAGCGCGCGCAGATGTTGATCGTTGAAACTCTGGATGCCGAGCGACAGGCGGTTCACCCCGGCAGCGCGGAATGCCGCGAATTTGCCCGCCTCCACCGTGCCCGGATTCGCCTCCAGCGTAATCTCGGCGTTGTGTTCGAGCGGCAACAGCATCCGCACCTGGCGCAGGATCTCGGCAATGCCTTCGCCGCTCGCCAAACTGGGCGTGCCGCCGCCGAAGAACACGCTCTGCACCCTGCGCCCCCACACCAGCGGCAGCGCCGATTCCAGATCGCGCACCAGCGCGGCGACATATTCTTTTTCGGGGAGGCTGCCGCGTGCCTCATGCGAATTGAAATCGCAATACGGACATTTGCGCACGCACCACGGGATGTGGATATACAGGGACAGCGGCGGCATCAGCTGAAAATTGACCGCCTGGGATTTGAGACCGACCGGATGCAGCGGCTGGATGCTCATG
>CAYTZF010000193.1:0-11374 GCA_964442265.1 uncultured Sideroxydans sp. | reverse complement strand
CGTGATGTTCTCGGCCAGGGCATTGCTGCGCGCCACTTCGATCAGGGTCGGATAGATCAGAAAATCTTCGGACAGTTTTTTGATCTCGTCGGAGAAGGTGGCGGAGAACATCATGCTCTGGCGGCGGCGCGGCAACAGCGCGAGGATGCGTTTCAGCGCCGGCATGAAGCCCATATCCAGCATGCGGTCGGCCTCGTCCAGCACCAGCATCTGCACCTGGTTCAACAGCACGGTTTTTTGTTCGATGTGATCGAGCAGTCGCCCCGGCGTCGCCACCAGAATCTCCACCCCGGTCTTCAGGTGCGGCGTCTGCGTGCGGATATCCACCCCGCCATAAACCACCAGCGAGCGCAGATGGGTGTATTTCGCGTAGCCCTTCACGCTCTCTTCCACCTGCACCGCCAGTTCGCGCGTCGGCACCAGGATCAGCGCGCGCACCGGATGGCGTGCCGGCGAAGTGCTGGCGCTGGCGTGCGGCAACAATTTTTGCAACAGGGGCAAGGCGAAGGCGGCGGTCTTGCCGGTGCCGGTCTGCGCGCCCGCCATCAGGTCCTCGTCGTTGAGCACGACCGGAATGGCCTGCGCCTGGACCGGTGTGGGCGTGGTGTAACCGGCTTCGGTGAGCGCCTTGAGGATTTCGGGAGCGAGCTTCAGGTCGGCAAAACTGACAGTGTTCAATGTGGGCTTCTCTGCGGTAGTGGGCGGAAAGGTCGCGGCATTATACGCCCCTGCCGCCCGTCATCCCATCCACCGCTTATCGCCGTCGAGCAAGCGGCGAATCTCCGGCACGCAGGAACCGCAACCGGTTCCTGCCTTCAGGCACTTTCCCACCGCTTCGACGCTATCCAGACCTTGTGTGTGAATCGCGTTCAGAATGTTCTTTTCTCCCACGCTGTGACAGGCACACACGATACGTCCGGTATCGGAGACCGCACCCGGCGGTGGACGCGCAGACAATAATCCCGCCAGGTCGGCAGGCGCCAGCCGGGCTTGGCCGAACAGGCTGGCCAACCACTCGCGCTCCGGCAGGCGCTGGTCGGCCGCGATGAAGAATACCGCTTGCAAGCGGCCATCTTGCAGACAGGCCGCGCGATAACGCCCCATCGCCGCATCGCGATATTCGATCCATTCTGCGGAAACCGGCAAAGCTGCCTGCACCCAAGTGCGCCAATCTTCCGGCAGTTGCTCGCCGGCGATCTCATGCCGCCAGTGACCCGCGCCCTGCGAACAGGCGCAATAGCCAGCATCCTTGAAATCCAGTCGTGTTCGGCTCAGCACGAATCCCTGCCACGCAGCGGGATACGGCTCGATTCGCACCGGCGTGTGTTTGGACTCCGGCTGCCCGGAGATGGGATCGGTGATCGGCGCGACCAGCGCATCCGCACGCGCCGACCTGGCAAAGGCGTCGCTCCAATGCATCGGCACGAACACCGAGCCGGGGCGCTGATCTTCGCTGACCTGTATGCGCGCCAGCATGCTGCCCTGGCGGCTGCTCAGGCGTGCCAATCCGCCGTCCTGCAATTGATGCATCTGCGCATCGGCGGCGTGCACCTGCACGAACGGTTCGAACTGATGCACATTCAGACGCGGCGCCTTGCCGGTGCGGGTCATGGTGTGCCATTGGTCGCGGATGCGGCCGGTGTTGAGCACCAGTGGGAAATCGGCATCGGTCACGACGGCGGGCAGGCGCGGCACGACCGCGACCATGCGTGCCTTGCCGTTGGGCGTATAAAACTTCCCATCCCCGAACAAACGTTGCGTTCCCTTGGGTGACTGCGCATCGAGCGGCCACTGCAGCGGCTGCAATGCGTCGTAGCGCACATCGTCCAACTCGTTCAATGCGCTGATATCGAAAGCGCGCTGATCTTCATTCTCGAATCCGGACAGGCGCGCATGCTCGCGGAATATCTGTGCCGGTTTCGTGTAGGCGAACGCTGCGCCAAACCCCATGTGCTGCGCCACCCTGGTGATGATCCACCAGTCGGGTTTCGCTTCCCCCGCCGTCGGCAGAAAAGATCGCTGGCGCGAGATGCGCCGTTCGGAATTGGTCACCGCACCGTCCTTCTCGCCCCAGCCTGCGGCCGGCAACAGAATGTCAGCGCAGGCCGTGGTGTCGGTATGCGCCACGCAATCGGAGACCACCACCAGCTCGCAAGCCTGCAAGGCGGCGCGCACGCGATCCGCATCCGGCAGGCTCACCACCGGATTGGTCCCCATGATCCACACCGCCCTGATCTTTCCCTCCGCGATGGCCTGGAACATGTCCACCGCTTTCAGTCCGGGCGCTTGCGCCATATTGACGTGAGCATCGCATAGCGATTCGTTTGCTCCCTCGCCCTCCGGGAGAGGGTTGGGGTGAGGGAAACGGGCATGCCCGTTGGATGCGTCCCAGAAACGCGCAACCAGATCGACATTCGCCGCATCGGAGAAATCCAGATGCGCCGCCAGTTGATTGGCCAGCCCGCCCACCTCGCGTCCACCCATCGCATTCGGCTGGCCGGTGACCGAGAACGGCCCCATGCCGGGCCGGCCGATGCGCCCCGTTGCCAGATGCACGTTGATGATGGCGTTGGCTTTGTCCACGCCACTGGAGGATTGGTTGACGCCCTGCGAGAAGATGGTCACACAACGTTCGGTGCGCGCGAACAGGCGAAAGAATTCGCCGATGCCAGTCTCGGCGACGCCGCAAACCTGCGCCACCTTGGGGATCGCACCGACCGCACGCGCCGCCTCGAACGCCGCGGCGAATCCCTCCACATGTGCCTCGACGTAGGCCAGGTCGAGTGCATCCTCGCGCCGCAGGTGATGCAGCAGACCGTTGAACAGCCAGGCATCGCTTCCGGGGGCAATGGGCAGATGCAGGTCGGCGATGTCGCAGGTCGCCGTGCGGCGCGGGTCGACCACCACCACCTGCATGTCCGGGCGGGCTTTTTTCGCCGCAGCCAGACGCTGGTACAGCACCGGATGCGCCCACGCATAATTGGAACCGACGATGACGACCAGATCGGCGATCTCGACATCCTCGTAACAGACCGGCACGGCATCGGCGCCAAAGGCGCGTTTGTGCGCCGCCACCGCCGTGGACATGCACAGGCGCGAGTTGGTGTCGATGTTCGCGCTGCCGATGAAGCCCTTCATCAGTTTGTTGGCGACGTAGTAATCCTCGGTCAGCAACTGCCCGGAGACATAGAACGCCACTGCGTCCGGCCCGTGCTCATCGATGATCTTCTTGAATCCTTTGGCAACGCGATCCAGTGCCGCATCCCAGGAGACTTGCTCGCCATCCACGACGGGATGCAGCAAACGCCCTTCGTTGCCCAGCGTCTCGGCCAGCGCGGCACCCTTGGAGCACAGCCGCCCAAGATTGGCCGGATGCTGTGGATCGCCGGATATTTTCACTGCGCCGCCTTTTGCAACCGTGGCCAGCACGCCGCACCCCACGCCGCAGTACGGACAGGTGGTGCGGATTGTTTCCTGCGCATTCAATCCTTGCATACCCCGGCCTCTGCTTCAAGAAACAACACGCCATGTGCGATCCGCACTTCATGCCGGTGCGCACAGCCGGTGTCGGGCGCAATGGCGGAACCCGATTCCAGATCGATCACCCAGCTATGTAGCGGGCAGGTGACGCGCTTGCCATGCACGATGCCCTGCGCCAGCGGTCCGCCCTTGTGCGGACAGCGGTTGTTCAATGCAAACACCTGGTCGTCGATGCTGCGGAACAGGGCGATCTCACCTGTTGCAGTCTTGACCACCCGCGAGCCTTGGCGCGGTATGTCTTCCAGTTTTCCGACTTGTATCCAGTTCATGGATTTCCCCTTATCAGATGGTGGCCAGTACGACGTACTCATGCGCTTCTTTTCCTTCGGCGCGTTCCCGCCACGGGTCATCCTGCGAGTATTGCTGCGACTTGAGGAAGCGCGCGTACAACTCGGCACGGCCCTGTGCGTCATCGACGATGTGTTGTTTGATGAACGCCAGCCCGACGCGTTCTATCCACGGCGCGGTGCGGTCCAGATAATGGGCATCCTCGCGATACAGCTGCATGAAGGCGCCGCAATATTCCAGTACCTCGGCTTCGCTCGCGACCTTGCACAGGAAATCGGTGACGCGCACCTTGACTCCGCCGTTGCCGCCGACATGGAGCTCGTAGCCAGAGTCCACACACACCACGCCGAAATCCTTGATGGTGGCCTCGGCACAATTGCGCGGACAACCGGACACGGCGATCTTAAACTTGTGCGGCGTCCACGAACCCCAGGTCATCTGCTCGACCTTGATGCCCAAACCGGTGGAATCCTGCGTGCCGAAGCGGCACCATTCCGAACCGACGCAGGTCTTCACCGTGCGCAACGATTTGCCGTAGGCATGGCCGGATACAAATCCTGCCTCGACCAGTTCGCCCCACATCTTCGGCAGGTTCTCCTTGGTGATGCCATAGAGACCGATGCGCTGCCCGCCGGTGATGTGGACGGTGGGCACTTCATAACGCTCGGCGATCTCGGCGATGGAACGCAACTCGGCGGGTGTGGTGACACCGCCCCAGATGCGCGGGATCACCGAGTAGCTGCCGTCCTTCTGGATGTTGGCATGCACGCGCTCGTTGATGAAGCGCGAGCGGCTGTCGTCCACATATTCACCCGGCCACGCGGCCAGCAGATAGTAGTTGAGTGCCGGGCGGCAGACATGGCAGCCGTCCGTCGTCTTCCACTCCAGTGCCTGCATCACCTCGGGAATGGTCTTCAGGCTGCGCTCGCGTATCGTCTTGTACATGTCCTGATGCGCGTATTCGGTGCAGCCGCAGATCGGCTTCTTGCTTGGCTTGGCGGAGTAATCGCCGCCCAGCGTGTTCGCCAGGATCGCCTCCACCAGCCCGGTGCACGAACCGCACGAGGCGGACGCTTTGGTATGGGCGCGCACCTCGTCCAGCGTGAACAGTTTCTTGTCGATGATGGAGTTGACGATGGTGCCCTTGCACACGCCGTTGCAACCGCAGATCTCGGCCGTGTCCGGCATGCTCATCACGCCTGCCTTCGCACCATGACCGGAATCACCGAGGTGCGTCTGGCCGAACAGCAGATGCTCGCGCATCTCCGACACATCGGTGCCGTCGCGCATCATCTGAAAATACCAGGGGCCGTCCACGGTGTCGCCGTACATCACCGCACCACGCAGCATGTTGTCGCGCAGGACCAGTTTCTTGTACACGCCGCGCGCCGCATCCTGCAACAGCAGTTCGTCATCCCCCGCCACCGGATTGAAATCGCCGGCCGAGAACAGGTCGATGCCGGTCACCTTGAGCTTGGTCGAAACCGATGAACCTTCGTAGCGCATCCGGCCGTATTGGGCGAGGTGGTTCGCTGCCACCTTGGCCTGCTCGAACAGCGGCGCGACCAGGCCGTAAGTCTGGCCTCTATGCTGCACGCATTCGCCCACCGCATAGATCTTCGGGTCGTAGGTCTGCATGGTGTCGCTGACGACGATGCCGCGCTCGCAATGGATGCCGGCGGACTTGGCCAGTGCGATGTTGGGGCGGATACCCGCCGACATCACGACCAGATCGGCGGCGATCTCCTCGCCGTCCTTGAAACGCAGCCCGGTGACGGCGGTTTCACCCAGAATGGCCTCGGTCTGGCGCGACAGAAAGAATTTCAGGCCGCGTTTTTCCAGCGCTTCCCGTAATAATCCGCCACCCGTTTCATCCAGCTGGCGCTCCATCAACCAGCCGCACAGGTGCACCACGGATAAATCCATGCCGCGCAACGACAGGCCGTTCGCCGCTTCCAGACCGAGCAAGCCGCCGCCGATCACCACCGCGCGCTTGCCCGGCTGGGCCGCAGCCAGCATCTTTTCCACGTCATCGATACTGCGATAGCCCAGCACGCCGGGCAAATCGATGCCGGGGACCGGCAACATGATGGGATTTGAACCGGTAGCGATCAGCAAGCGGTCATACGGCGTGACGATGCCGTCTTCCGTTTCGACTGTGCAGCGCACGCGATCAATCTTCGTCACCGTCTTGCCCGTGTGCAGGGTGATATGGTTCTCTTCATACCAGCTCCAGTCGTTCAGCACCGTGTCCTGGAATTTCATCTCGCCGGACAGCACGGGAGAAAGCAGGATGCGGTTGTAGTTGGGCTGCGGCTCCGCGCCGAACACGGTGATGTCGAATTCGTCCGCCGACATCTTGAGCAATTCCTCGATGGTGCGGATGCCCGCCATGCCGTTGCCGATCACCACCAGTCGCATTTTGTTTGTTGCCATCACGTACTCCTCTCAATAAAAAGCGCCGTCCGGACCCCGCCCGTGCGGGTGAGCCGAAACGACGCCTTTGTCGTTGTTACTTGCCGGGATCGCGCCCGCCGTTGGGTGCGATCCATTGTTTGCCGTCACTGCGTGTGAATCTCTGCCGCCCCTCAGCTCTCGAAGATGGACTTGCTGGAATGGATGCCGATCTCATCCCCTTCTTTCAGGCGGTACGAAAAAGTAGCCGGGGCCCGGTTGACCGTGCATATCACATGCCGTTCATCGAGTTCGTACGCCCAACGGGCACCGCGCTCCCTCAATCTGCCCAGCACATGCTGCAACGTCGGGGCCGCCTGCGGGACATCCATCTGTTCCGATGTCATCAGCAGGAATTCGCTGGTGCGCCCGATGTACAGGATGTCGATGCTCGTCATGGTTCGCCCCAGCGCATCAGGCCGCTTTCCTGGCCTGCTTCTGATACAGGAACTCCAGCACCGCACCGCGCAGGCTGTGATATCTCGCATCGTTGGCCAAGGCCAGACGGTCGCGCGGCTTGGGCAGATCGACGGTCAATATCTCGCCGATGGTCGCGGCCGGCCCGTTGGTCATCATCACGATACGGTCGGACAACAGCACTGCCTCGTCCACGTCGTGCGTCACCATCACCACGGTGCTTTGGGTGTCGGCCACGATCTTCATCAATTCGTCCTGCAAGTGGGCGCGGGTCAGCGCATCCAGCGCGCCGAACGGCTCGTCCATCAGTAGCACCTTGGGCTGCATGGACAGCGCGCGCGCGATGCCGACACGCTGCTTCATGCCGCCGGAAATCTCATGCGGCAGCTTCTGTGCGGCATGTGTCAGATGCACCAGTTCGAGCGCATCGTTGGTGCGCTGCGCGAGTTGCGCCTTGCTCTCCGTCGCCCCGAACACGCGCTCGACCGCGAGGTGGACGTTCTCGAAACAGGTCAGCCAGGGTAGCAGCGAATGGTTCTGGAACACCACGCCGCGATCCGGTCCCGGCCCGGTGATCTCGCGATTCGCACACAGCATGACGCCGTCAGTGGGGAGCAACAATCCGGCGATCAGGTTGAGCAAGGTGGACTTGCCGCAGCCGGAGTGCCCGATCAGAGTGATGAACTCGCCGGGATCGATCTTCAGGTCGATGTCCCGGAGCGCGATGAACGGCCCCTGCTTGGTCCCGAACATCATCTGCACATTCTCGATTTGCACATATTTACTCATGGCATTCCCGCTCAGTAACTGAATCGTTTGGCGATCTGGATCAGCATCATCTCCAGCAGCAGGCCGACGATGCCGACCACGAAGATGGCGATGATGATGTGTTCGACGTTCAGGTTGTTCCATTCGTCCCACACCCAGAAGCCGATGCCCACGCCGCCGGTCAGCATCTCCGCCGCGACAATCACCAGCCATGCGGTGCCGATGGCCAGACGGATGCCGGTCAGCATGTAAGGCAGGGTCGCCGGAAACAATATCTTGGCGAACACCTTCCATTCCGACAGGTTGAGCACACGTGCCACGTTCAGATAATCCTGCGGCAACTGGCGCACCCCCATCGCGGTGTTGATGATCATCGGCCAGATGCTGGAGATGAAGATCACCCAGATGGCGGCCGGATTCGATGCATTGAAGACCAGCAGGCCGATGGGCAACCAGGCCAGCGGCGAGACCGGCCGCAGCATGCTCACCACCGGCGCGCTCATCTTGTTGAGGAAGTCGACGCGACCGATCAGAAAGCCCAGCGGTATGCCGACCAGCGCGGCCAGACCGAAGCCGATACCGACGCGCCCCAGCGAAGCAAGCACGTTCCAGCCGATGCCCTGATCGTTCGGCCCGTTCTGGTAGAACGGATCGCTGAACAGCACCACTGCCGAATCCCAGGTCTTGAGCGGCCCCGGCAGGTTGTCGCCGGTCTGCGCGATCAGGCTCCAGGCCAGGATGAACAAGCCGATGCCGATGGCCGGCGGAAGCAGATGCTCCGCAAAGAAGCTTTTGATCTTCATCATGCCCGCACCTTGAAACTGGCCGCGTACTTCTTCGGATCCTTGCCGTCCCAGACGGTGCCGTCGATCAGCTTGGATGAGCGCATGACATCCTTGGGCACGGCCACTTTGACCTGCGACGCCGCCTGCTTGTACAACTCGATCTTGTTGATCTGCTTGGCGACACCCAGATAGTCGGGGTCTTCCTTGAGCAGGCCCCAGCGTTTGTGCTGCGTCAGGAACCACATGCCATCGGAAAGATAGGGGAACGGCACTTTGCCGTCGTTGAAGAACTTCATGTAATTGGGGTCGTGCCACTTCTTGCCGAGGCCGTCTTCATAATTGCCCAGGAAGCGGCCTTCGATGACTTCGACGGGCGCATTGACATAGGATTTGGCGGAAATGATCTTGGCGACATTGGCCCGGTTTGCCTCGGCATCGATGAATTTCGCGGCATCCAGCATGGCCATCACGAGCGCGCGCGCGGTGTTGGGATATTTCTGCACGAACTCGTCCGTGGCACCCAATACTTTCTCGGGATGATCCGGCCACACATCCTGCGACGAGGCAACGGAGAAACTGACGTTATCGTAGATGCCGCGCGCGTTCCACGGCTCGCCCACGCAGAAACCATCCATGCTGCCGACCCGCGCATTCGCCACCATCTGCGGCGGCGGCACGGTGATGGTCTTGACCTCAGAAATAGGATTGATGCCGTAGTTCGCCAGCCAGTAATACAGCCACATGGCGTGGGTCCCGGTCGGGAAAGTATGGGCAAAGGTGTATTCGCGCGGCTGGGCCTTGATCAATTTCGCCAGCGACGGGCCGTCGGTGACACCTTTGTCCTTGAGCTGATTGGCCAGCGAGATACCCTGTCCGTTATTGTCTATGGTCATCAATACAGCCATGTCCTTCTGCAACCCACCGATGCCCAGATGGACGCCGTACACCATGCCGTAAAGAATATGGGCGGCATGCAGTTCGCCATTGACCACTTTGTCACGCACCGCCGCCCAGGAGGCTTCTTTGGACGGGATGATCTTGATGCCGTACTTCTCGTCGAATTTCATCAGCGAAGCAATGACCACCGAGGCGCAGTCGGTTAGCGGGATGAAGCCCACTTTGACCTCCTTCAGTTCCGGCGCATCCGAACCCGCCGCCCAGGCAGCAGAACGTGTTCCCATGGGAACCATCGACATGATTCCCGCCATACCCAACACCGCACCTGTCTGTTTCATGAAATCCCTCCTGCTGTTCTGTTCGGGCGCGTTTGCGCTCGCAACGACTGTTTCCTGTTTTGGCTTGTCCATCTTCAAATCTCCTTTTAGAAAAATCCTGTGGCTGGAAAATAAAAAAGGCGTCCGACTGCGTTGGTACGCAGTGGGACGCCTTTGTCCTGTGTTGCTGATTCTCCGAACCGCCGTTGATTCGTTGATGCCCAATACTAAGCAACAGTCATGCCATCAAACATATCTCCCGACAATTGCCTTTGCAAAACATGATGATGAAGTGTTGTTTAAAGAAGTTCATGCCGCGTAAATGTGAAATAAGATGAGCCATTGTGGTGCATCAGATGAATCCGCATCGGCACTCGTGCACCACTTTGCAATCCTATGCACCCAGCTCTTTGGCAAAGATGATCGCCTCGGCGATCTCCGCCATGCGTTTGCCTTTGCTCATCGCCAGATTACGCATGCGCTTATAGGCTTCGGCTTCGCTATAGCCGTGGTCTTCCATCAAGATGCCTTTGGCGCGATCGACTTGTTTGCGTTCGACAAGCTGACTCTTCGCCTCCTTCAAATCATCGCGCAAGCGCTTATGCTCCAGAAAGCGGGCGGCCGCCACATGGATGATGCCGCTCAGATCCTCGCCCTGGATCGTATGCGCCACATAAGCACTGACCCCGGCGCGCATCGCCTCCTGGATACTTTTCTGGTCTTTTTGCCCACCCAGCACGACCACCGGTTTTTCAAGCGTGGTCGACATCAGACTGATCTGCTCCAGCGTGTCACGTCCCGGCGCATTGGCATCCACGATGATGACGTCGGCCCCGGCCGCCTGTATCGCGTGCTCGTCCACCTGTTCCCAGGCCAGCACGCCGGCAACGTGGAAGTCAGCCAGTTCAAGACTGGCTTTCAACCATGCCGCTCGATCTCGCACATCATCGATGATCAGAATTTTTTTCAAGATAATCCCCCACCATGCATCTAGCAATAAGCGCGCCAGGCTAATGAGACGTTGAATTCAAGGGGCGCAGATGTAACACAGGAGGGCAACGCATGATTACAGTGCGCCGCGCATGGGTTTGGTGCAAGACCTCGCGTCAGGATTGATCACCCCGGCTGCCCGTCCGCGCGCGGCCTCCAGTAGGCGGGCAGATAGCGCCACACCCACGGGCCGAAACAGGCGAGCCACAGCGCGGAGGCGACAATATAGAGCCATGCAGCGTGCGACGGCAGCAGGTCGGCTGCCACGCGCACGATTGCGGTGAGCTGGATGCCGATGAACATCAGCTTGACCGGCGTGTCGATTGCAAAAGGCAAGCCGGAATGGCCGAGCGTGACGCGGGTGCCCATGCCGATGATCAGTGTGGCGTAGCAGCCGATGGTGAGCGCGTGCAGCGGGGCAAAACCCCAGATGAATCCGGTGCCGTGGTGCGCCAACAGCCACAGGCTTTGCACCGCGAACAGCGCCATCGCCACCCCCAGCCAGGCGTAGCCGACATGCAGCACGGCGAGCAAGGGATTCTGGAAACTGCGGCGGAATCCCCATAGGTAGCTCAGATACAATGAGGCCAGCGCCAGCGGGATGTCGCTCAGCCACAGCCAGCGGCCGGCATCGGCAAATTGCAGCAGCCCGTGCGCCACGCTCGCCGCCAGAATGGTCCACCACGGCCAGAACGGGCGCGGCACGTCCTGGCCGGCGGCGACGCTACGGGTGAAGAACGGCAGCATGCGGTGCGCGACAGTGGCGAACACCGGCAGTGCGAACAGCCACAGCGCGCTCTGGATGGATGCCTGCAAACAGGCATGGTTGTCGGTCAACAGCCAGGCCAGAAACAGGCCCGCACCACACCAGCCGAGGAGCAAGGCGACAAACAACACGAGCGGATGGCGTTTGTCCGG
>CAYTZF010000192.1:0-2469 GCA_964442265.1 uncultured Sideroxydans sp. | reverse complement strand
TATGCAACACAACATGGGCATCCGCTGCGTTGCCTCATGGAGGAGAACTAAATGATCGCGCAAGAACTGGAAGTCAGCCTGCACCTCGCCTTTGTCGAAGCACGCCAGCGGCGGCACGAGTTCATCACGGTCGAGCATCTGTTGCTGGCCATGCTGGACAATCCATCCGCCGCGCATGTGTTGCGCGCCTGCGGCGCGGACCTGGAAGAGTTGCGCGCGGTACTGAACCGCCACATCGAGTCGCACACCCCGGTGGTGCCCGGCGTGGATGAAGTGGACACCCAGCCGACAGTCGGTTTTCAGCGCGTCATCCAGCGCGCCATCCTGCATGTGCAATCCACCGGCAAGAAAGAAGTTAATGGCGCCAACATCCTGGTCGCGCTGTTTGGCGAAAAAGAATCGCACGCGGTGTATTTCCTCAATCAGCGCGCCATTACGCGCCTAGACGTGGTGAACTACATCGCGCACGGCATCAACAAGACCGCCGATGCCCAGTCGGCAACGCAAAAGACAGCGGGAGAGATCGAGGAGGAACAGCAGGGCAAGGAAGACAGCGCGCTGGCCAGTTACACCCTCGACCTCAACGCCCACGCCCGCGCGGGCAAGGTCGACCCCCTGATCGGGCGCGCGATGGAGCTGGAACGGGTGATCCAGACCCTGTGCCGCCGGCGCAAGAACAACCCGTTGCTGGTGGGCGAGGCCGGCGTCGGCAAGACCGCCATCGCCGAAGGGCTGGCACGGCGCATTACCGAAGGCGACGTGCCGGACATCCTGAGCGACGGCAAGGTGTATGCGCTGGATATGGGTTCGCTGCTGGCCGGTACCAAATATCGCGGCGATTTCGAGCAGCGCCTGAAGGCCGTGCTGAAAGAACTGAAGGAGACGCCGGAAGCGATCCTGTTCATCGACGAGATCCACACCCTGATTGGCGCCGGCGCTGCCTCCGGCGGCACCATGGATGCGTCCAACCTGCTCAAGCCCGCCTTGTCGAGCGGCACACTGAAATGCATCGGCGCCACCACCTACCAGGAATATCGCGGCATTTTCGAGAAAGATTCCGCTTTGTCGCGCCGTTTCCAGAAGATCGACGTGGCCGAGCCTTCGGTCGAGCAGACCATCGAGATACTGAAGGGATTGAAGTCGCGCTTTGAGGAACATCACAGCATCAAGTTCAGCGCCGCCGCGATCACCAGCGCGGCCGAACTGTCGGCGCGCTTCATCAACGACCGCCACTTGCCGGACAAGGCGATCGACGTGCTGGATGAGGCTGGCGCGGCGCAACGCATCCTGCCCAAGTCAAAGCAAAAAAAAGTGGTCGGCAAGCACGAAATCGAAGAAATTATTGCGAAAATCGCGCGCATCCCGACGCGCACCGTGTCGCATGACGACCGCAACACCCTGAAGAATCTGGAGCGCGACCTGAAAGCCACCGTGTTCGGTCAGGACAAAGCTATCGATGCCCTCGCCCGCGCCATCAAGATGTCGCGCAGCGGGCTCGGCAATCCGCAAAAACCGATCGGCAGCTTTTTATTTTCCGGCCCCACCGGCGTCGGCAAAACCGAAGTGGCGCGCCAGCTCGCCTACAGCATGGGTATGCCGCTGCACCGCTTCGACATGTCCGAATACATGGAGCGCCATGCCGTGTCGCGCCTGATCGGCGCGCCTCCCGGCTACGTCGGTTTCGACCAGGGCGGGTTGCTCACCGAGGCGATCAGCAAGCAGCCGCACAGCGTGCTGCTGCTGGATGAGATCGAGAAAGCGCACCCGGATATCTTCAACATCCTGCTGCAGGTGATGGACCACGGCACACTGACCGACAACAACGGGCGCAAGGCAGATTTCCGCAACGTCGTCATCATCATGACCACCAATGCGGGCGCGGAAGCGTTGAACAGGACGCAGATCGGCTTCACCAGGAATGACTCGGCCGGTGACGAGTTGGGTGACATCAAAAAGATGTTCACGCCGGAGTTCCGCAACCGGCTGGACGCCATTGTTTCATTCGCCTCGCTGTCGAAAGAGATCATTCTGCGCGTGGTGGACAAGTTCCTGATGCAGCTTGAAGAGCAGCTACACGAGAAAAAAGTGGAGGCCGATTTCACCGATGCACTCAAGGACTACCTGGCCGAAAACGGTTTCGACCCGCTGATGGGCGCCCGCCCGATGGCGCGCCTGATCCAGGACACCATCCGCGCAGCCCTCGCCGACGAACTGCTGTTCGGCAAACTGGCGAGCGGCGGCAAAGTGACCGTGGATGTCAAGGATGGCAAGGTGAGACTGGAGTTCGACGAAGAAGTTGTCCCCGCCTGAGTTCAGCAAGCGTAGCAAGCGTAGATACCGTCTTTAGCGTCAAGCGATTTTCACATAATTCGGCTGATACGGTGTTTGTGTCTTGATGACGCCAAAGCACAAATGCACCAGCTTGCGCATTGCCGCACCGAGGGCGGACATCCTGGATTTGCCACGGGC
>CAYTZF010000191.1:0-5812 GCA_964442265.1 uncultured Sideroxydans sp. | reverse complement strand
TACCTGCCCGCACAGGATTTAACTCGATGTAGCGCATGCAGGTCAATAAATAGGTTTCCGAATCGATGAGGGTGGCTTTGTAGCGTCCTTCCCACAGCGTTCCGGTGCGTCGATAGGTGTGGTTGTAGTATTGGACGTAGTAGCGCCCCAGCATTTGCATGGCTTTGCCGATGCCTTGCTCTTCTTGCGGGGTGATGAGCAGGTGTACGTGATTGGTCATGAGCACGTAGGCGTGGAGTTTGCAGCCGTGTTTGTCGCAGGCGAGTTGGAGTTTTTCCAGATAGAACTTGTAGTCGGCTTCGGTGCGGAATATTTCGGTGCGGTTGTTGCCGCGAACGATGACATGTTGCGGCTGGTCGGGGATGACGAATCTGGGTAAGCGGGCCATGGGCCACCTCTATTCTTGCCGGTCGGGTGCAGTATAGCGCTTGCAAATTCACCAATCAATCGAGTCTGACCCCATTGATCGGGGATTTCGACGAGGATGCCGCCTGCGGCGGCTTCGCTTGTGGTGTGGTGATATTGATATGGCAGCCGCGCCAGCGAATACGCCTGCGCGGTCTGCGTGACGATCAGGCAGGCGGCGAGGATTAGGCAGAGAAGGCGATGGTGGCGCATCAATATTTAACTGGGATGGCTTGTCCGAGTAAATCGGTTTGCAAGATTATTGTGTACCCGTCCCCGATTGTTTGTGGACCCTTAGATTTCACTTTTGCCTCTTTGCATATTCGAGCTTCTTATTTTCAATCTCAGTAAGTGCATCCCCCATCTGCTCGTACATATTCACAACTGCGTCATAGTCTTTTCTACCCCAAGCAGCATCAACTTCCTTTCTTATATCCGCAGCTTTCTCCTCCTGACGCCAACACTTAACTGCGTTATCACGCCTCTCCTTCATTTCTTCAAATACCGCTTTATCACCGGTCAAACATACAGCCCCACATTCCCTTAATACCTGCGCAAGTCCCGCTATACGTACAATCAAAACCAAATTAGCTGAGTTAACAGCATCCCACTTCCAGCCTGCTGAACTACTTAAAAGAATCAAATCACCTTGATCAAAGCTATAAGCTCCTGGCGCATCATCAATCCCGATGCGACCAAAAGACATTTCAGCCTCATAGGCAGGTGGGCCGTAAAACAGATTCACATACACAAGAGGCGATTCGAATCTAATTAATTTTTCAAAGCCAATTTGTTTAATTTGGCTTATATGAAATCCATATTGCTGCTCAAGAAAATTGAAATTTCTTACTACTTCATCTTCAAAAACAGCATAGTTTTTCTGCATAGTTAAGTTCATATTCATCACCTCGCAGGGGGATTCCAATATGCACCATCAAAGGTCCATCCACTATTTCTTAGCAGGTTTCGCTCTGCACCTGTGAACGTCTGCCTAATGATGCGAATTGGATTATCTGCCGTGGGCGCAGGGAAACTGTCCGGTTTATTTGCTGATGCATCCCGAATAGGATTGCCATTACGCATTTCTTCGCGCAAAACTGACATGTTTTGATAGTAATTAGCCCGCGGCTCACCCAGATTCGGCAAGAGATCAGCTATGGTGTATTCGCCCGGATTGAGAGCTCCTGGCGCGTTCAAGTCATCCATCCTACCGATAACTGCCCCCCCTTTTGCCCCGCCCCCTACCGTCTTGAACCCCCCCGTCGCAGCAGACACCCCGACGATACCACCGAATACAGCCAGCGTACCCAGACCGAGGTTCGTCGCACCCGTGCCATACTGCCCGTCAAGAAGTGCGCCTATTCCTTGGCCTGCCTGATAACTCCCACCAGCCACCATTGTCAGGCTAGCCAAGGCACCTATCGCACCCGGTACTGCAAACAACGCAGGTGTCCCGACATCCGCCCATTGCTGGTGATAGCCATACACGCTCAGCAACGTATCTGCTTTGTAGAATGTGGATTCACCGACAGTCTGTTCACGCCCAAAGACATAATCTTTCCAACCCAAAGGGTGCGCAGTTAAATATGCATCTTTGGCTTCTTGGCTACCTGCGTAGGGGAAATCGTAGTTTGAGAACGCACCTGTCAACTTTGCTTGCGGCCCCATAATTTGATTGAACTTCTGTACCCCGTCCTGCTTCGCATAGACGTTCAGGTAGCCGGCCAGCGCAAGCTTTTCATTTGCAGTAAGCAAATCGGGATTGTTCTTCCATTTGTTCAGCAATTCATCGCTGACTTGGTCGGCCTTTTCCAAGATAACAAGTTTGTCCGCATCTTCTGGGGACAAAGTGCCATTCTTTTTCAATTCCGCACGCAGCCGGTCGCGTTCACTCTTTGATTCGTGCCCCAGGAAGTTATTCTCCGCCGCATTCCCCCCCGCTGCCGCCGCCAGGTTGATCGCTTCCGCATCCCCGCCCGTGATCGCCACCGCAATCCCCGCCATCATCCTGGCAAAGTTGACGGTGTCGGTCTTGAATCCGGGCTGGTCGATGCTGTCGTTGGTGCGGTCGCCGCCGTAGAGTTCGGCGCTGATCTCGCCCACCACCGCGCCCAGTGCGCCGCTGCTGCAATCCCCTGCCCTCGCCGCACCCGCCGCGCAGCCTGCGATGGCGTGGGCGAGTTTGTGGGTGAAGGCGTTGAGGTCGCCTTGCACTTTCATGTCGCCGATGAAGTTGGCCCCTTGTGCGGCTCCGGTGTCGATGAAGGCGCTCTTGAGGCTTTGTTCCAGCATCTGTTGCAGGTCGCCGCCGTTGATGGCGTGGTCGAGGACGGCGCTGGCGGTGTTGTTGATGAGGTTCTTTTGCAGTTGTTGGCCGAAGCCGGATTGGGCATTGATGTCGGAGAGTTTGGTGCCGCCGATGTCGAGGTTCTGGCTGAGGCTTTGCAGTGCGCCTGCGGTGACCATCGCGGTGGCCAGCGCTTTGACGTTTTCTGACTTGCCCATGTCGTCCAGCGTCTTGCCGAGGTCGCCCTGGTTGTTGAGGAGGGCGACGCTGGCCTGGGATGCGAGGGTGGTGACGGCGGCATTGAGCGCGGCTCCGGCTACCGTATAGCTCGTGGCCGCCGCCGTCGTTGCCGTTGCCGCTGTTGTGGTCGCCAGCGTTGTGCCAGCCAGCGTCGTCGTGCTGCCCGCCGCAGTGGTGGCGGTGGTGCCCAGAGCGGCGCTGCCCGCCCCGGCGGTGAAGTAGGTCACCGCGACGGCGACCACGACCGCTGCCGCCGGGGTCAGGCCCTGCTGTTTGTAGTCCCACTTTTTGTGGGTCTCTTCGATGCTTTGCCAGTCGATCTTGCCCGCGAGTGCGGGGGCGTCCAGTTGCCGCAGCCATGCCATGCCCGGGGTCCGGGCGAGGATGCCTACGCTGTCCTTGACGCTCATGTCGGCGGTGATGCGGTGGCCGGCAGCCAGGCCGATCTCGGCCGCATTGAGCCGGGTGTAGCGCGTCGTTTCGTCTTGCGCGCCGCTGCCCTTGACGCTTTGCCAGGCGAGGTCTTTCTTTTTGTGGTCGGTGCTCCGGTAGGTGACGGTGGCGAGGCTGGCGAGGGCGAGGTCGTGTGCGGCGTCGAGCGTGAGCGTGCCGGGTTGTTGTCCAGTCTCCGCGCCGGTTTGCCCGCGCGCGTTGGCTTCGATCGCCGTCAGCGCGATATCGGATAGGGTGCTGCGGATGGTGATGTGTTGCGCGTCGAGTGTGGCGGCGACGAGGCGGGTATCGGCGTTGTCCTGGGCCAGTGCGGATTTGAAGCCCATCCCTTCGCCCGGCGTGAAGGTGCCGGCGATATCCTTGAAGTTCACGCCGGTCTTTTTACGGGTTTCCCTGTATTCGGCGTTGTGCTGGTTGAGGCCGCTTCGGATGCTGACCGCGCCACCTTCGATGCGGATGTCGCCGCCGGTTGAAGATAGCTGCGAGGCGGCGATGTCCACCACGCCGAGCGCGGTCAGACTCACTCCCGCACCGCCCGCGATGGTGCTGGCGTGGAGTGTGATCTCCTGGTTGGTCGCCTCGATTGTGCGTTGCCGACCGGCGAGGCCGGTTTTCTTATTTGTGGCGGCGTAGCGGGTTTCGGCGCGGGTGGCGGTGGCGGCTTCGAGGGTGAGGTCGCGCTGTGCGGCGAGTTCGGTGCCGCGGTCGCTGACGACATTGCTGCCGGTGAGGGTGAGGTCGTGCCCGGCCACTACGCTGACGCGGTTGCCGGACAGGGTGGTGCCTTGTGCCGTGGTCTGCTCGAGGGTGTCGCGGGTGGCGCGGGTCTTTTTGGAGAGGAAGCCGCCGCCTTTGTGGCGGTGCGCTTCGTCCAGTTGGATGCTTGCCTGGGCGGCGGCCAGGGTGAGGTCGTTGCCCGCCGTGGCGGCCAGGCTGCCCTGGCTGCTGGTGACGTTGGCCGCTTTGGCGGTGAGATCGTTGCCCGCTTGCAGGGTGAGGTCGCCCTGCGTTTGGATTTGCGTGCCCGCCTCGGCGCGGCCGGCATCGCTGCGGTGGTTGGCGCCGTCCCAGACGATGGTGGTGTTTTGGGCTTCCTGCACGGTGTTCAGGTGCAGGTTGTGGTTTGCACCGAGCGCGGCACGGCCCGAACTTTGAACCTGCGCGGCAGTGAGGGTGAGGTCGCGCCCGGCGCTGGCAAGCAGTTCGCCCGTGCTGCCGGTGACATACAGTCCTGCGATGCGATCCCTGTTGGTGCGACTGCCTTGGGCGTTGTTTTGCGTGCGCGTGGTGGAGGCGATGTTGAGGTCGCGTCCGGCACGGGCGACCAGGTTGTTATTCGCCGCAATGACGCCGCCGAGATTGTTGAGGTCGGTGTTGGCGGCGACGGTGACGGTGTCGCCGAGGATGCGCCCGCCGAGGTTGTGCAGGTTGGCGGCGGTGAGGGAGACGGCTTGCCGTCCGCCGAGGGTGCCGCCGTTGCGCAGGTCGCCGGTGACGTCGAGATTGACGTTGTCCCCCGCCATCAGGGCGCCGCCGCTTTGCAAATCACCTTCCTGCACGCGCGCGTAGAGCTGCGGCACCAGGGCTTGGGTCGTGCTGCCATCGGGCAGGGTGATGGTTTTTTCGACGAGCCAGACGATGTCGCTGGTGAGATGGGCCATCTGGGCGGCGGTGAGTTCGATGCCGGGGACGAGGTGCCAGGCCCGGGCGAAGGTGGCGCCGTTGTCCATCAGCGTGGCGTATTGGGCTTCGTCGCTGGCGTGGCCGTCGAGAAAGCGCCTGCCGGTGAGTTGCGCGACTTGCTCGCGAATCAGTTTTTGTTCATAAAAACCGTCGCCCAGGCGTTTCTGGGTGAGCGCGGGGTCGAGCGCCAGGGCGTCGAGGAGGTAGTCCGAACTAAGCCAGGCGCGGTAGTCGGCGAAGACCGGGTCGGTTTCGATCAGGTAGTGCGCGGCGGGGTCGGGGGTTGCGGTAGACAGGCTGTTGTTCGGCACCTGTGTGTTGATGCCGCCGCTGCGCACGACACCGGCTGGAAGTGCGACCTGGGTGATCGGGGTAATGGCCTGGCCGCCTTGCGGGGCGAGCGCGGGGTTGACCGTTGCGCTGGAGAGGGCGGCAATTTGGGTGCCGCTGCGGTTGTTGCCGCGAACAATTACATGTTGCGGCTGGTCGGGGATGACGAATCTGGGTAAGCGAGCCATGGGCCACCTCTATTCTTGCCGGTCGGGTGCAGTATAGCGCTTGCAAATTCACCAATCAATCGAGTCTGACCCCATTGATTCTTTGTACCTGCCCGCACAGGATTTAACTCGATGTAGCGCATGCAGGTCAATAAATAGGTTTCCGAATCGATGAGGGTGGCTTTGTAGCGTCCTTCCCACAGCGTTCCGGTGCGTCGATAGGTGTGGTTGTAGTATTGGACGTAGT
>CAYTZF010000190.1:0-2808 GCA_964442265.1 uncultured Sideroxydans sp. | reverse complement strand
CGCACCATGCATCAGCAACAGCAGAACGATATCGATCCCGCCCTTTTCGACAGCAAGGAAGATCGGGATATGCCCGTCCTGGCTGAAATTGACCTCCACATCGGAGATGAGCAATTGGTGCAACGCGGCAAAATCCCCCTTTATGATGGCGGAGAGGACGGAGAATCTTGATTCGAAGGTGTCGCGGAAATGGCTGACTGCCGCTGGCACTTCCATTGTTGCTTCAAATTCATTTTCATCCGATGCCTTGTTTTCCTGCTTCCTCTGGAAATACAGCTTGTATAACAACGACAAGGCCACCAGCGCGCCGGAGGCTATGATCAGGGCTGTCCGGCTGAGGCCGAGCTGGTTGGCCAGTTGATCCGGCAGGTTGGCGCCAATGGCCAGCATGGAGACGGTAAGGAACAGCATCAGCCTGAGATAACGGAACAGCGAAATGAAAATAGTCACCACCAGCGCGATCAGCAACAGGTCGCGCTCGACCACATTGCCGATCATCTCGGCGGGAAGGTTGGCGCATAGCGCCATCAGCGAAACGATCAGCAGAAGCCACACTTCGCCGCTCTTTACATTGAATTGCATACGATCCTCCGTTTCCGCATACGCTATGGGAAAGAGGGCGGCAAGGTGTCGGGTGGACGACGCTGGGGACTAACGAAAACCACTCTACGGGGTGACGTGGCTACCGGCGGTCCCGCTGTCGTAGAGCTTTTTTTGCTCCTTAGACCGGAAACTTTGCGCCCCTACTTTTCAATAGGTTTGCCTTTTATGAACTGCTTTACTCAACATCCGGGGCTATTATCAACCCATCCCCACCCCAAATGTAAAGTCTTTTTTTGTCTTTATGGCCCGGGCTTGGCAAAAAGTCCGGTTCAGCACTGGTTCGGCGGATGGCTTCAGACTACTGCCTGGTCGGTTTGACGAAGTTGATAACGTTCACATTCGGCGTCTCGCCGTCCGCGTAATAGGGTTTGGCTTGATCGAAGTCGAGCGCTTCGGCCAACGCTCTTTCGCGCTCCGAAATCAAACTAAAGCAATCCTTGATGTCCTGGATGGTGCTATTCGACAGCGGATTGACGCGCCCGCCAAGTGGTGTGACGTCTCTGACGACGTTGCCCAGCGTCTTGCGCAGTTGGCGCAGGATGTGTTGTTCTTTATTTAACTCTTCTGAATTCATGGCCCTATACCGTTGTAAATTGCAGGAGACAACTTTACCGGAATTATTGGTGGGATGGGGTAGGATTGCTTTCCGGGCAATCGACCATTGGCCGGTCGTTTTACGCCGCGTTAGTTTCCTAAAGTCCACGCACCGGATATTTGCCGGGCACGCGTAACTATGGGAGGATTCCTCCCGAATCTAACTTTATCAACTGATTATCAGGGAAAAACCATGTCAAGGACGAAAAAAATATTGGCACCAACGGTAATGATTTTTTCAGCGATTGTGTTGTCGGCGTGCGCGACCAAACCAAAAGAAGCGGCCGTCGCTGAACCCGTGCCCGTCGCAGTCGTTGCCGAGCAGGCAATTGTAGCCGAGCCGACACCTGCTCCTGACGTTGCTGCCGAACAGCCCGCGCCCAAGCCGGTGGTCAAAAAAGCCAGGAAAAAGACCCGCGTAGCCGAGACTGTGTCACACAAGGTTGTGGAACCTGAACCTGTAGCAGCACCGGCACCGGCACCGGAACCGGCACCGGAACCGGCACCGGAACCGGCACCGGAACCGATGGTGCAACAAGAAACACCGGCAGCCGCACCGCCCGCAGTGGCTGCCCCGCAGCCCATCCCGGAAGCTGCAGCCCCGGGCTTTCTGGAAAAATACTGGCTATGGCTGCTTGGCTTGATCGTTGCCGCGATCGCTGTCTTTGTGATGATCAAAAAGTAAGCGCTGAAGCTACCACGGTGATTTCTTCCCCGAAATGATGTGGGAAGCATTCAGAGATGAAATAGGCTTGAAATTCAAGGAAAGCGTGAAGGTATGGACAGCCTCAATGGCCAGCAGACAGGGGGGGGAAAACTGACTCCCAGTGCGATCTCGAATTATCTTGACCAGTATGTCGTCGGTCAGGATATCGCCAAAAAGACACTCGCTGTGGCGGTGTATTCCCATTACCGCAGGATCGGCCAGCAGCGACAGAAAGCCGTCGAGATTGCCAAGAGCAATATTCTGCTGATCGGACCGACGGGCACCGGCAAGACGCTGCTATGTCAAACATTGTCGAGGGTGCTGAATGTGCCATTCGTTACCGCCAACGCCACCTCGCTGGCGCAGTCCAAGTATGTCAACGAGGAGATCGAGGCACTGCTGCTGCGACTCACGGAAAAAGCGGGTGGAGATATTGCGAGGGCGCAACATGGCATCGTTTTTATCGACGAGATTGACAAGCTGAAATCGGAGGCGGGGGAGCAGCGCGGCACGTCGGGAGAAAGGGTACAGCACGCCCTGTTGAAAATCATGGAGGGCGCACTGGTCAGATTGGGCAGTACGCAAACGCTCGACACGACCAATATTCTTTTTATTTGCGCGGGGGCGTTCGTCGGCCTTGAGAACATCACGGTCACAACCCATGCTTTCGGTTTCATCTCCCTCGGCAGCGGTGGCAGCGAGGGCAATCAAAAGATTCTCGACCGGCTGAATTCGCGGGTGAAACCCACCGATCTGTTCGCGTTCGGGCTGATTCCGGAATTCGCCGGGCGCTTGCCCATCGTTGCCAATCTGCAGAACCTGTCCAAGGAGCTGCTGGTCAAGATCATGGTGGAGCCGCGCAATTCGATCTACAACCAGTTCCGCGAACTGCTCAGGGAAGAGGG
>CAYTZF010000189.1:0-5449 GCA_964442265.1 uncultured Sideroxydans sp. | reverse complement strand
CGTTTTCCGCCGAAACCGTGACGCTGTTGCTGCGCGGGCAATACGCATGGGGCAGCGCCATCATCGTGACCCATCTTGGCGGTTCCCTGCTGATGACGGTGCTGGGGATACAGACGTTCAAATGGCTACAGGCGGGAGGCTGAAATGCAAAGTATCTATCTCAAGTTCTACCTGACCGAGAAGCACCATCATCACGGCAAGCCGCTGTATGAATGGTTGCTTGAGCAAGGCCGGGCGCAGGGCGTGCGCGGCGGCTCGGTGTTCCGGGCGATTGCCGGTTTCGGGCGGCACGGCCATCTGCATGAAGAAACTTTTTTCGAGCTGGGCGGCGAGTTGCCGGTGCAGGTGGAATTCGTGCTGACGGCAGACGCGGCAGAACATCTCCTCAAGACACTGCGCGAGGAGAAACTGGAACTTCCATTTGTGCGCTACGCGGTGGAAAGCGGGCTGACCTGAACGGTCAGCCGCTGTTTGCGGATTGACTTACTTGCCGGACAACAGTGATTTAATCTGTGCTTCGGCTGCGACCCAGTAATCCATCGAGCCACCCTTGAAGCCGTTTCTCTCGGCCAGAAAGTAGGCCGCTTCCTGCACCATGCAGTAACGCTGTTCGGCGCTGGGCGCGGCGGCTTTCTTGCTTGCGCTTTGGGCGCGCGGCGCGGCGGCCTTCTTCACTGCGGGGCTGGCTTTGGTTGCCGCAGCTTTGGGCGTTGCGGCTTTTGCTTTTGCGGCCTTGGCGGTGGTTTTTGCAGGTGCCGCTTTGGCGGCGGTTTTGGCCGCGGGCGCGGCACTCTTGACGGTGCCCGTCTTGCTGGTGCTGGTTGCTTTTTTGGTGGTTGCCATGTTGATCCCCTGATAAAAAAATTGGCCGATGCGCGGAGTCGCCGTGTGGCTGACCCCGTTCGAGGCGCGGGATTATATCGCGATTTGCCTTAACGCCTTGTTATATCTACGTTACAGCGTAAGGACACCGCCCGGACACGAGGTGGATTGTTCCACGCGGGTGATGGTCGGCAACAGATTGAGGCCGCTGTTTGCTTTTAATTCGGTGGCGCGCTCGCGCATCTCTTCCAGCTCGATCTCGACCGCATCGCCTGCCGTGGCAAAGGCGATCACATTGCCGCTGTCGCAGGAGGGAAACATCAGCGCGCGGCCGTCGAAGGCGGTTTCGATGTGGGCAAAACCGCCCTTCATGCCGCGCCTCAGGCCGATCAGGTTGACCGCAAGGATGCCCTGTTCCTTCAGGCGGGCGCGGCAGGCCTGGTAGAACGGCAGGGTGTTCAGCTCGCCCGGACGCGCGCGTTCGTCAAAGCCGTCGACCAGAATCAGATCGAATTTCTTGTCCGTGCCGAGCACGTATTGGGCGCCGTCGCCCAGCACCAGACGGATGCGCTTGTCGTCTTCCGGCAGTTTGAAATACTGCTTCGCCGCCGCCACCACGCGCGGCTCTATCTCGATGATGGTGAGTTGCGCCAGCGGCAGATTGCGGTAGATGAATTTGGTCAGCGACGCCGCGCCGAGACCGATCAGCAACACTTTGCGCGGAAAGCGCCGCTCGTCGCGCATCAGCAGCGGCGCCATCATCTCCTTGGTATAGTCGAGCTCAAGATGCCACGGGCGGGCGATGCGCATCGCGCCCTGGATCCAGCGCGAGCCGAAATGCAGATAGCGGACACCCGCTTCTTCGCTGATATCGATGGGGAAACTCATTGCGGCGCGATCTGGTTCAGCAGCCAGCGCGCCCACTCGGTCACTTCGGTCGCGCTCATGCCCAGCGTGGCTTGCTGTTGCGCCAATGCATCGCCCGCCGCGCCGTGCAGATGCACCGCGAGCAGCAGCGCTTCGTCGCGCGCGATGCCCTGCGCGATGAAGGCGGCGATCATCCCCGCCAGCACATCGCCCATGCCGGGCGCGCTCATGCCGGGATTGCCGCTGGTGTTGCGGTACAGGCAGCCGTCGCGCGTGGCGATCAGGCTGCCCGCGCCTTTCAGCACCACGCTAGCGCCGAGTTTCTGCGCCAGACTCAAGGCGGAGCGGGCGCGATCCTGTTGGACATCCTCCGTGCTGCAACCGAGCAGGCGCGCGGCTTCACCGGGATGAGGGGTAAACACGGCGGGTGCCTTGCGCGTGTGCAGCAGGGCGCGCAGGTCGGGACGCAGCGCGATGAGGTTCAGCGCGTCGGCATCCAGTACGGACGGCACGTCGAGCATCAGCGCGTCGTGCAGCAGCTTTTGTGCGGCCAAGCTTTGTCCCAGACCACAGCCTATCAGCAGCACACGAGGATTGATATTGCCTTTTCCGTTCGCTCCCTCGCCCGCTTGCGGGAGAGGGTTGGGGTGAGGGTGTCCCTTCGGGGGAGGGTTGGGGAGGGGGAATGATTTCAGCGCATCAACCGCCCCTTGCACCATTAGTTCCGGCACATTCAGATCGACCGCCGGTGCGTTGTCCGCCAGCAGGCCGACATGCACGCAGCCCGCGCCCATCTTCAGCGCCGCCCGCCCGGCAAGCAAAGCCGCGCCGACCATGCCTGCAGCACCGCCGATGACCGTGACCGTGCCGAACAGGCCTTTATGGCTGTCTTTGGGACGGGGGCTGAGAAAGGCGGCAACCTGTTTCTGGCTGATGGGGGTGGGACGTTTGTTGTGCATGGTGTATTCCTCAAGTTTCGTGGAGCGCGTGCATTATAATCGCCCCCCGTTCTCATTCAGCCCAAAGTGATCGCGTCATGTTTCTTACTTCGATTGGCAAATCCGCGCTTTCCGCCTTCCGTCTCGACAAGTTGCGCGCCGCGCTGGACGCCACCCGATCCGGCGTGACCGTCGCGGATACGCGCCACGTTTATTTCATCGAACTCTCCTCCGAATTATCCGCCGGCGAGGCCGCTTTGTTGCGTCGTCTGTTGAATCTGAACAGCGGCGCAGGCGAGCCGAAGAACGCAGGGCAGGGGCAGCGCCTGTTCGTCATCCCGCGCCTGGGCACGATTTCGCCGTGGTCATCCAAGGCCACCGATATCGCCCAACATTGCGCGTTGCCGCAAGTGCGGCGGATCGAGCGCGGCGTGGTGTATTACCTCCGGGCAAAGAGCGGCAAGGCGCTCACCGCCGCCGAACAGGAGGCCGTGCTGCCGCTGCTGCATGACCGCATGACCGAATCCGCGCTGACCGACATTGCCGGTATCGAAGCCAAACTGTTCAGCCACGGCACGCCGCAACCTTTATCCACGGTGGACATTCTCTCGGCCGGCCGCGCCGCACTGGAAACCGCCAACCGCGAACTCGGTCTGGCGCTGTCCGCCGACGAGATCGACTATCTGGTGGAGAACTTCACCCGGCTGCAACGCAACCCGACCGATGTCGAACTGATGATGTTCGCGCAGGCCAACTCAGAACACTGCCGCCACAAAATCTTTAACGCCGACTGGATTATTGACGATGAGCAGCAGGCAATCTCGCTGTTCGGCATGATTCGCAACACGCACAAGCTGCATCCGCAAGGCACGGTGATCGCCTATTCCGACAATTGCTCCGTCATCGAGGGGGCAGAGGTCGAACGCTTCTATCCGCGCGCCGACCGCGGCTATGCCTACAGCAAAGAACTCACGCACACCCTGATGAAGGTGGAGACGCACAACCACCCGACCGCCATCGCTCCGTTCGCCGGTGCGGCCACCGGCTCCGGCGGCGAGATCCGCGACGAGGGCGCCACCGGCATCGGCTCCAAACCAAAAGCGGGGTTGGCCGGTTTCTCCGTATCCAACCTGCACATCCCCGGTTTCGAGCAGCCGTGGGAAGCCGGCGACATCGGCAAGCCGGGCCGCATCGTCTCCGCTTTGCAGATCATGATCGATGGCCCGCTTGGCAGCGCCGCCTTCAACAACGAATTCGGCCGCCCCAATCTGGCCGGCTATTTCCGCACCTTCGAAGAGACCGTCAACGGCGAAGTGCGCGGCTATCACAAGCCCATCATGCTGGCCGGCGGTGTCGGCAACATTGCGGCGATTCACACCCACAAACACGACCTGCCGGAAGGCGCCTTGCTGATCCAGCTTGGCGGTCCCGGCATGCTGATCGGTCTGGGCGGCGGCGCGGCATCCAGCATGGACACGGGCGCCAACGCCGAGAACCTGGACTTCGATTCCGTCCAGCGCGGCAACCCCGAGATGGAGCGCCGCGCGCAGGAAGTCATCGACCACTGCTGGCAACTGGGCGGGAACAATCCCATCCTGTCCATCCATGACGTGGGCGCGGGCGGCATCTCCAACGCGCTGCCGGAGCTGGTGCACGGCGGCGGCAAGGGCGCGCGTTTCGAACTGCGCAGTGTGCCTTCCGAAGAGCGCGGCATGTCGCCGATGCAGATCTGGAGCAACGAGGCGCAGGAGCGTTACGTGCTCGCCATCGCTGCCGAACGTCTGGATGAATTCAAAGCCATGTGCGAGCGCGAGCGTTGCCCGTTTGCTGTGCTTGGGCATGCGGTGAGCGACGACCGTCTGGTGGTGCACGATGAACTGTTCAACAACAATGCGGTGGATATGCCGCTGTCCGTGCTGCTGGGCAAGCCGCCCAAGATGACACGCCAAGTGCAGCGCGAGAAAGTCTCGTTGCCAAAGTTCGACACCGGCAAGATAGTGCTGAAAGAAGCCGTCGAGCGTGTGCTGCGCCTGCCGTCCGTGGCCGACAAAACTTTCCTCATCACCATCGGCGATCGCACCGTTGGCGGCATGACCGCGCGCGACCAGATGGTCGGCCCTTGGCAGGTGCCGGTGGCCGATATGGCCGTCACGCTGATGGGTTACCACACGACACTCGGCGAAGCCTTCGCTATTGGCGAACGCACGCCCATCGCCGTCATCGACGCACCCGCCTCCGGCCGTATGGCCATCGGCGAGGCGATCACCAACATTGCCGCCGCGCGCATCGAGCGGATCGGCGACATCAAACTCTCCGCCAACTGGATGGCCGCCGCCGGCCACCACGGCGAGGATGCCGCGCTGTTTGACACCGTGAAAGCGGTGGGCATGGAGTTGTGTCCGCAGCTCGGCATCAGCATCCCGGTCGGCAAAGACTCCATGAGCATGAAAACGAGCTGGGTCGAAGACGCAGCGAGTTTCGGCGGAGACTCACCTGCAAAGCAGGTTAGTCATAGCCAAAACGCCCCGGAAAGGAAAGAAGTCACCGCACCACTGTCGCTCATCGTTTCCGCCTTCGCGCCCGTGCCGGACGCCCGCAAGACGCTCACCCCGCAACTCGCCGCCGAGACCGACACCGCCGTGTTGCTGTTCGACCTCGGCTGCGGCCGCAACCGCCTCGGCGGCTCCGCGCTGGCGCAGGTGTACAAGCAGGTGGGCGACGTTGCGCCGGACGTGGATGACGCCGCCAAACTAAAAGCCTTGTTCGACCTGATCCAGCGTTTCAACCGCGAGGGCAAGCTGCTGGCCTAACAAGGCTTTTAG
>CAYTZF010000188.1:0-3381 GCA_964442265.1 uncultured Sideroxydans sp. | reverse complement strand
GAAGAAGGAAAGCAGGAGTCCCGCCGCCACCATCAGATTCGCCAGCGGCGGATCGAGGTCATGCTCGCTCGCCACGATGGCGGCGGTGATCATCGGCGGCATCGCCGCCTCGAACAAGGTGACCTGAATCGCCAATCCCTGCGCACCGAGCAGTTGCCCATACAGCAGCCAGATCGCCAGCGGCGCGAGAATCAGTTTGAAACCCAGTCCCAGCGCCAGATTGCGCCGGTGTTCGGCCACATGCCCCAAGCGCAACTGCATCCCCACCGACAATAACGCCAGCGGCGCCAGCGTGTCGCCCAGCCGTTTCAGCAACACACTGAACCACTCTGCATATTCGATTGGAATCAGCAGCAGTGCAATGACCAGCGAGATGAACGGCGGAAACAGCGCGATGCGTTTGACGATCTCGGCCACGCTCGGGCGGCCGGAGGAATAGATGCCGGCGACGGTGATGCCGAGCACCGACAGCACGAAGAAGGAACCCAGCTGGTCCGCGACAATGGCGGTTGACAACCCTTCCTTGCCGTAGAACGCCTCGACCATCGGCAAACCGAAGAACGAAGTATTGCCCAGCCCGCCGGTCAGCATCAGCGCCCCGGTGGTTGCACGCGGCAGTCGCAGCCAGCGCCCGAGCAGCCAGAAGAATCCCGCCGCCAGGCCAAATACCAGCCAGGCCATCGCCGCCACCAGCACAACATCGCCGGAGATTTTTAATTCATGGACATACAACAGCGTCAGCGCGGGCAGCGAGACATGGATGATGAAACTGTTGAGCGTGGCCGGCGCGTTGTCCGGCATGCGCTTGAGGCGGCGCAGCAGCACACCGGCGATGAAGCAGAGGATGAGGAGGAGCAGGTTGCTCATGAAATCCCGTCATTCCGGCCTGCGCCGGAATCCAGTGTTTTATTTATTTCGCGGTTGGTTTTGTGCGCTACGCAGCGCTTTTTAATTGCTGGATTCCGGCCTGCGCCGGAATGACGGTTTAATGTGGAATGTTGGCCGAGATGAACGCCTTCAGCTTGGCCACATCCGCATCCATCACCTCGCAGCGCTGCGGCAGATTCTCGATCCCTTCCAGTGCCGCCGGGCGTTCCGGTTCGCGCCCCAATGCCTCGCGGATGGTCTCGGCAAACTTGGCGGGCAGGGCGGTTTCCAGACAGATCAAGGGCAAGCTGGGGCGGCGCTGTTCCAGGCCGACCTTCAATCCGTCGGCGGTATGCGTGTCCACCATCACGCCATACTCTTCCCATACCTCGCGGATGGTCTTGAGCCGATCCTGATGCGAACTTTTTCCGGACGAAAAATGAAACTTCGGCAGCGCATCCCAATAGGCAGTGTGTTTGATATCGAACGACCCGCCCGCCTCCACCTCGCGCCAGAACTCGCGCACCTTCGCCCCATCGCGCCCGACCAGGTCGAACATGAAGCGCTCGAAGTTGGAGGCCTTGGAAATATCCATCGACGGGCTGCTGGTCTCGTAAGTGTGTTGGGTGTCGCGCGGGCGGTAGACACCGCTGCGGAAAAATTCGTCCAGCACATCGTTCTCGTTGGTGGCCGCAATGAGCTGGCCGATGGGCAGGCCCATCATGCGCGCGATGTGGCCGGCGCAGATGTTGCCGAAGTTGCCGGATGGAACGGAGAACGCGACTTGTTCGTCGTTCGATTGCGTCGCGGCGAAGTAGCCCTTGAAGTAGTAAACGATCTGCGCCGACACGCGCCCCCAGTTGATCGAGTTGACCGTGCCGATCTTGTATTGGGCCTTGAACGCGTGGTCGTTGGAGACCGCCTTCACCATGTCCTGCGCGTCGTCGAACATGCCGTTGACCGCGATGTTGAAGATGTTCGGGTCTTGCAGCGAATACATCTGCGCGCGTTGGAACGAAGACATCTTGCCGTTCGGTGACAACATGAACACGCGGATGCCGCGCTTGCCGCGCATCGCGTATTCCGCCGCGGAACCGGTATCGCCGGAAGTCGCGCCGAGGATGTTCAACTCGGCATGGTCTTTCGCCAGTGCGTACTCGAACAGATTGCCGAGCAACTGCATCGCCATGTCCTTGAACGCCAGCGTCGGGCCGTTGGAGAGCTCTTGCAGATACACGCCTTCGCTCAGTTTGCGCAGCGGTGTGATCCGCGTCGCATCGCTGTCGGGGCGCCCGTTGCTGTACACCTGGGCGGTGTAAGTCTTGCTGACGATGGCTTTGAGGTCATCCGCAGGAATGTCGGTGATGAACTTCGACAGCACCGCGAACGCCAGCTCGGCATAGGATAGCGTGCGCCACGTATCCAGTTCGGCACGCGTCACCTGCGGATAGTGCTCCGGCAGATACAGCCCGCCGTCCGGCGCGAGACCGCCGAGCAGGATTTCGGTGAAAGTTTTGGCGGGCGCATTGCCGCGGGTGGAGATGTATCTCATTACTATTACCTCAACATCTGGCTGGTTGGGTGAAGCGTAGCGATACCCAACATTGAAAATCCAAGCGATGGGTGTCGCCTTGCTCAACCCATCCTACATCCTATTTTCCAAGTTCTTCCACGCGCAATCTGGCCATCTTTCCCGCCACCACGCCCAGCGCCTCGATCTTCAAGATGGCCGCGTTGATGCGCTTCTCGCGCGTCTGGTGCGTCAGCATGATGAGATCGGTCTGCTCTTCGCCTTCGTTCGGTTCTTTCTGGATCACGGCATCAATCGAAATCTGCTCGTCGGCGAGGATGCGGGTGATGTCGGCCAGCGCGCCCGGTTTGTCCTGCACGCGCAGGTGCAGGTAGTAGCTGGTCTGCACTTCGTCCATCGGCAATATCTTCAGATCGGCCATCGCGTTCGGCTGGAATGACAGGTGCGGCACGCGATTGAGCGGATCGGCGGTCGCCATGCGCGTGACATCGACCAGGTCGGCAATCACTGCACTGGCGGTCGGTTCGGCACCGGCGCCCTTGCCGTAGTACAGCGTCGCGCCGACGGCATCGCCCTGCACCAGCACCGCGTTCATTGCGCCTTCGACATTGGCGATAAGGCGTTTCGACGGGATCAATGTCGGATGTACGCGCAACTCCACCCCTTCCGGTGTGCGCCTGGTGATGCCCAATAACTTGATCCGATAACCGAGTTGCTCGGCATATTTAATGTCGATCGCATCCAGTTTGGAGATGCCTTCGATATAGGCCTTGTCGAACTGCATCGGGATGCCAAAGGCGAGCGAGGCGAGGATGGTAATCTTGTGCGCCGCGTCCACGCCTTCGATGTCGAAGGTGGGATCGGCCTCGGCGTAGCCCAGGCGTTGCGCTTCCTTCAGCACCACATCAAAAGGCAAGCCCTTGTCGCGCATCTCGGACAGGATGAAGTTGGTCGTGCCGTTGATGATGCCGGCGATCCATTCG
>CAYTZF010000187.1:0-1978 GCA_964442265.1 uncultured Sideroxydans sp. | reverse complement strand
ATCAAACATATGCGGCGCGCTAAAATTTATTTCGCGCCTTGTCTCGCTTAAGATTTTGAATTTATAGAGGCGCCCTCAAGTCGTGCTATTTTTCCAGACCCGAACAAGTTCGGCCAGACCTGCTTCCATTGAAACCAGATTACTGAAACCCAGCTCCGCCTCGATGCGGTCAGTGCAGTACACCGTGCGATCGGTCAGCGCGTCGATGCGCGAAGTCTTCAACGGGACACCCGGCAACCAGCCACAGGCTGCGGCCAGCGCACGCACCGGCAGCTCCGGCAACCTCATGCGCGGTGTCGGTTTGCCCAGATGTGCAGCAATGATGCTGACGAAGGTCTCCAGCGAGCAATGGTCGGAGACGATATAAGCGCTTCCATTCTGCTGAAGCTCGGCCTGCCCGCACAGCAACAAGGCGTCCACGACATTCTGCCGGAAGTAATCTCAAAATCAATCTTTTCATGACCGCTCCCGAATACCCGTATTCATGCCAAACAAACCGCGTGTATCCGCGTATAAATTACCCGCTTGAAATACTTCCCCATTGAAAAAACACTGGCCGTGAAGAACAGGAACAAGTTGATACTTCCTGCCCGGTAAAGGGCCAGGAAATTACCCAACTCGCCTTTTTCCATTTCCCACAATTGCGCACTCAGCCCCCCCTCACCATAAGGTGCCTTGTGAATGTATGCCAGCGGACTCTCTATGCACATGACCAGCAGGCCAGAAAAGGCAATTTGCTGCCACAGATACAAGTCTTCGGCGTAACGCTTGCCAGCAGAAAATCGAAATGGAATATTTCGCCTCAACATCGCGGTCGGCGTGGAAAAGCAATTCCGGAAAATCAGGCTGACCGCCCCAATTTTCGTGGCACCCCGATGGGGTGGCAGATCGGGCTGCAACTTGCCATTGCGCAACCCAATACACTGATGGCCTGATACGGCAGCATCCGGATTGCCGCACATGTATTCGTACTGAATGTGTAGCTTCTCCCGGTGCCACGTATCATCCGCATCCAGAAATGCAATGTAGGGCTGCCTCGCCGCCTCCCATCCGGCGTTGCGTGCGCTTGCCGCGCCCAGATTCTTTTTCAACGCGATGACTTTGATCCAGCCGGCATGCTGCTGCGCCAGCGCTTGCAGAATATCCAATGTGCCATCACCGCTGACATCATCGACCAGGATTACTTCGGCAGGCTTTCGGGTCTGCTGCGCGATTGATGCAACCGCGCGCGCTATGGTTGTGGCGCAGCGAAAACAGGGGATCACGACGCTTACCGGAGCGGCATGATCTTCCATCATGTTCTTGTCCAGAACGGCGGCAACCCCATCATGCGCCGGCCCAAGTCGAGCGCTTTTCGTGCCACCCGCTCGCCAAGCGCGCTCCATAGCAGAAACCGTATGCACACTCTCATCCACGCCATGAGCCAGAAACGTCCCGGAAAATATTGGCCATGCATCCGCTGCGCGCGCCTGACCTCACGCAATTGCAGCAAGGAATTCGCGGGGGTGCTGCTGATCCCGCCTTGCCGCATCGCAACAGTGACGAGGTCGGAAATAAAGAAAGCATCGGCCACTTTCAGTTCGCGCAACAGCAATTCATAATCGCCGGCAATATGGAATGACTCATCAAATTGGCCATGCTGCTCAAACAACCCCCGACGGTGCATCGCACCCGGATGCGGAATGCACATGACCTGCCTGAAGCGCCCTTTTATCTTTTCCCAAGGCTCGCCCACCGGATAAAGGTTTGCCCCATCCGAATTAACCATCATGATCTGCCCATACACCACGCGGATATCAGGCGGAATCTTTTCCATCTGCGCGACCATGCGCTCCAACACCTGCGCATCCCAAAAATAATCATCCGCCCCAAGAAAGCAGATCCACTCCCCCTTCGCCCGCGCCAGCCCCTTGTTCCAGGCGTTATAGATGCCGCGATCCGGCTCGGAAATCCAGTAACTGATTTGCTCGCGGTTTGC
>CAYTZF010000186.1:0-2091 GCA_964442265.1 uncultured Sideroxydans sp. | reverse complement strand
AACGAATCGCCGCGCGAGTTTCACATAGAGCCATTTTCATTTTCAACAATGGCATTCACTTCGATTTCGCCTTCGGCCAGAATCAGCAACGCATCCCCAAGTGAGCATTCACCCGGCTTGCAAATAAATTCGCCTGCTTTGTAATACCTGACAGTCAGCAGCGCCAGTAAAGTCGCGATCTCGGCTTCGCGCAATTCTGCAATCAACGTACTGTTGTGTAGGGCTTTCATCATGCTCGCATCGGTAATCATGTTAATCACTCCTCGTAAATTTCTGTCAAAAATCCGGCTTCAGACAGCTTTATGCGCTTAGTTCCTTGGCAACGATAATGGCTTCGGCAATCTCCGCGATGCGCTTGCCACGACTCATCGCCATGTTGCGCATCCTTTTATAAGCGTCTGCTTCGCTAAAACCGTGGTCGTCCATCAAAATACTTTTGGCCTGATCCACCCGCTTGCGTTCGACTAGCTGGCTTCTGGCCTCTTTCAACTCGTCGCGCAGGCGCTTGTGCTCGGCAAAACGCGCCGCCGCCACCTGAATAATTCCGCTCAAATCCTCGCCCAGTATCGTGTGAGCCACATAGGCACTGACTCCGGCGCGCATCGCTGCCTGTATGCTGCGCTGATCCTTATGCGCCCCCAGCACCACCAAAGGTTTTTCCAGTGTCTGCGACATCAGGCTGATCTGCTCCAGCGTGTCGCGTCCGGGCGCATTGGCATCGACGATGATCACGTCGGCTGACGCCGCTTGAATCGAGCGCTCATCAACTTGTTCCCAGGCCAATACCCCGACGACATCGAATTCGGCCAGCTCAAGACTGGCCTTCAACCATGCGGCACGCTCTCTTACATCATCAATGATCAGGATCTTCTTCAATTTCTCCCCCTCCGTTCTGAAATCAGAGGTCAGCAATAAGCGGGCCAAGCTGATATTGCTTTGGATTCATGGGGGGGGTTTGACGAATCGCGGGAGCACGCACAATAACAGTGCGCCATGCATGGGGTTGGTGCGATATCCAGGCTGGCGCTGCCGACTCAGCCCGGCTGCCCGTCCGCGCGCGGTCGCCAGTAGGCGGGCAGATAGCGCCACACCCACGGGCCGAAGCAGGCGAGCCACAGCGCGGAGGCGGCGATATACAGCGAGGAGGATTGCGCCGGGAGCAGGTCTGCGGCGATGCGCACCAGCGCGGTGAGCTGGATGCCGATGAACATCAGCTTGACCGGGGTGCCGATGACGAAGGGCAAGCCGGAATGGCCGAGCGTGACGCGCGTGCCCATGCCGATGATCAGCGTGGCGTAGCAGCCGATGGTCAGCGCGTGCAGCGGGGCAAAGCCCCAGATGAATCCGGTGCCGTGATGCGTCCACAGCCACAGGCTTTGCACGGCATACAACAGCATCGCCACGCCCAGCCAGGCGTAGCCGACATGCAGCACGGCGAGCAAGGGATTCTGGAAACTGCGGCGGAACCCCCACAGATAGCTCAGATACAGCGAGGCCAGCGCCAGCGGGATGTCACTCAGCCACAGCCAGCGACCGGCATCGGCAAATTGCAGCAACCCGTGCGCCACGCTCGCCCCCAGGATGATCCACCACGGCCAGAACGGACGCGGCACGTCCTGGCCGGCGGCAACGCTGCTGGTGAAGAACGGCAGCATGCGGTGTGCGACCGTGGCGAACACCGGCAGCGCGAACAGCCACAGCGCACTCTGGATGGACGCCTGCAAAGAGGCATGGTTGTCGGTCAACAGCCAGGCCAGAAACAGGCCAGCGCCACACCAGCCGAGGAGCAAGGCGACAAACAACATGAGCGGATGGCGTTTGTCCGGATGGGGTGTTTCCAGCAACGAGCGCAACAAGGCATACATGCCCACCGCCCAGCCCGCCAGGGTTGCCATGACCGAAATCACCAGCAGCGTGCGCCCGAGGAATAAGCCGGCATAGAACGCGACTGCCCCCAGCAACAGCAACACGAAAGCCGGCACATAGCGTGCTGCCGGAATCTCCGCGCCGTTCATCCAGCGCGGGAAGGTCGTCATCAAAAAACCGAAGAAGAAGAACGGCAGCATGCCGTACATCAGCAGATAAAAATGA
>CAYTZF010000185.1:0-6288 GCA_964442265.1 uncultured Sideroxydans sp. | reverse complement strand
CCGGTTGCGCCCGTGCTGGTGCGCTTCGGGCGGGCGCTGCAAATCGCCGTCCAGCCAGCGCGCGACATCGTAGTGATAGAACTGCTGGTTCCAGATCATCCCCGCCAGCGCCTGGCGCAGGATGGCGCGGTCGGTAGCGCTGTCCGGCAATAATGCGCGATAGTAAGCGTCGGCTTCCCGTTCGCGCTGCGCGAACACTTTGTCCGTGTCGATGAAGGGCGCGGTCAGCGGCGCGTCCGACAGTATCAGCGTCAGCTCGGCATGTGCACCGGCCGCCACCGTCAGCGTGTGCCAGGCGGCAAACTTTGTGCCGTGCTGCGCGGGGTTGACCGCGCCCGTTTCACCTTCGATCAACCGCCGGTGAAATGCGTCTTTTACATAGGGCGTGCGGTTGGTCGCGCCCCACAGGCGTTCGCTGTTGCTGTCGTTTTCGGTGAACAGCAAGTCGGCGGCTTGCTGCCCGTACAAGCGGTAATGCCCGAGTCCCGCCACATGCGCCTCCGCCGCCCACGCCGCGCCGGGCGGGGGTGCTGCGATGTTCAGTTGCGGCTTGTCGCCTTCGTCGTCGCCCCACGACCAGGTGTTGCGGCACCACAGGCTCGGCAGCAGATGCAGCGTGGCGGCTTCCGGCCCGCGATTGTCGGCGCGGAGGCGGATATGGATTTTCCCGCTGCTCGACTTGGCATAGCGCACCTCGACATCCCAGTAGCGGTCGTCGGCGAAGGCGCCGCTGTCGATCAGGCTGAACGGCGGTTCGGCGCGCGTGCGGCGCGCGTTCTCTTCGATCAGTTGCGTGTAAGGATAGGCACGTTGAGGATATTTGTAGCGATAACGCAGAAAGCTGTGGGTGGGCGTGGCATCCACGTAGAAATAGCATTCCTTCACATCTTCGCCGTGATTGCCCTGATTCCCCGTCAAGCCGAAAGCGCGCTCCTTCAGGATGGGATCGGCACCGTTCCACAGCGCCAGCGCGAAACACAGCCGCTGTTGTTCGTCGCACAGTCCGCCCAGGCCGTCCTCGCTCCAGCGGTAGGCGCGAGAACGCGCCTGGTCGTGGTCGAAATGTTCCCACGCCGTGCCATCGGCGCTGTAGTCCTCGCGCACCGTGCCCCACGCGCGCTCGGACAAATAGGGCCCCCACAAGCGCCAATTGTCGCTGCCGTCACGTTGCGCGTGCAAGCGTACTTGCTCGGCTTGTGCGGTTTTTTTAGGTTGCGTCATGCCTTCTCCTGTTCGATTTGCGCGCGGCGCAATTTCCAGTACGCCTCCAGTAGGCACGCCACCGACCACGCCTGGCTCGGTGCACCGCGCGGGGTGTGCGGCGCATCGCCGTCGAATATCTCGCTGACCGTGCCCAGCCCGGCCCGTTGCAGATGATCTTGTATGGCATCGAGACGCGACAATGCCAGCGCCGCATCAGCGGTGGCGCGGAATTCCGCCAGCGCGTAATGTCCCAGCAGCCACGCCCATACCGTACCCTGGTGGTAGGCGGTGTCGCGCGACCACACATCGCCTTCGTAGCGCGGACGGTAAGCGGGGTCGGATGGCGCCAGCGAACGCAGGCCGAACGGGGTGAGCAGATGTTCGCGGCAGCAGTCCACTACCTGTTGTTGCGCCTGCGCTTCCAGCGCGCTGAACGGCAGGCTGACCGCGAAAATCTGGTTGGGACGGATAGACGCATCATCGCCGTCCGCCCCATCCAGCACATCGTACAGCCCCTGCCCGTCGGCACGGATGAAGCGCTGGAATCCGGCGCGGGTTTTTTCCGCCATCACCGTATATTCCTGCGCCCGCGTTGCATCTTTCAGCACAGCGGCGAACTGCGTCATGGTGCGCAGGGCGTTGTACCAGAGGGCGTTGATCTCGACCGGCTTGCCCTGGCGCGGCGTGACCACGAAATCGCCCACCTTGGCATCCATCCAGGTCAGTTGCACCCCCGGTTCTCCCGCGCGCAGCAGGCCGTCCGCCGCATCCATGCCGATACCGTGGCGCGTGCCTTTGCGGTAATGCGCGATGATCTGCTGCAGCATCGGCCACGCCTGCGCGATGGAGGTGAAATCCTGCACTCCAACCAGATAGGCGCACCATGCCTCGACATACCACAGCGCCGCATCCACCGTGTTGTACTGCGGCGTGTCGCCGTCGCCGGGGAAATAATTCGGCAGCATGCCGCGATCGACCAGCGGCAAATAACCCAGCAACAGACTGCGTGCCTCCTCGTAACGCCCCGTTGCCAGCAACAGGCCAGGCAAGGCGATCATGCTGTCGCGCCCCCATTCGCCAAACCACGGATAGCCCGCCACAATTGCCGGGCGCGTGCCGCCGCCGGCAATTTTCTGCTGAATGATGAAACTGTCCGCCGCCAGCAGCAGCTGGTCGATCCACAGCGGGCAGGCATCAAATTCCGGCGCAGTGATTTTGGTGCGGGTGAGCAAACAGAGATCGCGCGCCTGCTGCGCCTGCATGTCGCTTTCGAGATAACACACGCGCTCGCACTCTTCCAGGCCGGCATTGAAGCCGACCCAGTCGCCGTGATGCAAAGGAAAGGTCAGATAACCGACGCACCAGTGGTGGTCGGTGGCGGGCAAGCCGCGCGCGCGCTCGACCGGCAGATCGAAATCCCCGACACGGAAATCGGCGCGCTCCACCGTGCCGTAGTGGGTGCAGAAATACAGGGTGGTTCCCGCCATCAGTTCAACATTCAACCCGCACTGCGTCTGCGCCACGCGCGGCAGCTCGCAATTGTCCATTGCGGCGTGATGGTCGCGCACATCAACCAGCAGGCGCGCGCGCAAGCGTACCTGGCGCCCGGTCGGATTTTCCAGCAGGCGCCAGGCCACATCCGTGCCGTGATTGCCGTGCTCCATCCAGATGCGCGCCTCGATCAGCAGGTCGTCCACGCGGTAGCGCCACACCGGCATCCGCCCGTCGAGATGAAACGATTCGATCAGCGCATGGCCTTGCGGGTTGATTGCACCGCTGCGCCAGCGGTTGCTGTGCAGCGGAATGATGCGCTCGTCGTCGAGCAGATCGGCGTCGGCTTTGGCGAACAGCAGATGGCGTTGCGGGGAAGATTGCAGCGGCGCGATGAGCAAGCCGTGATAACGGCGGGTGAGCGTGCCGGCCACGGTGCCGCCGGCGTAGCCGCCCTTGCCGTCGGCCAGCCACCATTCGACTTGTTCTGCGGCATTGAGATCTTGGTATTGCGCGCGCTGCAGACACACTGCTTGCGGTAGATGCAGCTTCATGCCGCCGCCCCTTGCACGTGTCGATCACGTGCGCCTTTGTGCTCAACATGCAGCGGCAAACCGGCCATCCTCTTCTCCTCGCGTCAAACTTTATGTTTACCGGTTAGACGCCGCGAGCGCGCGGATACTTACAACAGTTTTTGCTCCAGCGTGTGTTCGAGCTTGATCTGGTCGGCGGTAAATCCGCGAATGCCTTCGGCCAGTTTTTCGGTAGCCATGGCGTCCTCGTTCATCATCCAGCGGAATTCTGATTCCCTCAGCGGCAGCGGGTGCGGCTCGGTTGCGCCGTTATCCGTCAGCCTGCGTTCGAGTTTGCCCTGTGTCGCTGCCAGCTCTTTCAGCAAAGCGGGCGCGATGGTCAGACGGTCGCAACCGGCCAGCGCCACGATTTCGCCCATGTTGCGGAACGAGGCGCCCATCACGACGGTCTTGTAGCCGTGCGCCTTGTAGTATTCATAGATGCGCCGCACCGACAGCACGCCCGGGTCTTCTTCCGCCGCGAATTCCTTGCCGCTCTTGGCCTTGTGCCAGTCCAGAATGCGCCCGACGAAGGGCGAGATCAGCGTCGCCCCCGCCTCGGCGCAGGCGCGCGCCTGGGCGAAGCCGAACATCAGCGTAAGGTTGCAGTGAATGCCTTCGCGCTCCAGCACTTCGGCGGCGCGGATGCCTTCCCAGGTGGCGGCGATCTTGATCAATACATGCTCGTTGGTGACACCGGCTGCGTTGTACAGGCCGATCAGCCTGCGCGCCTTGGCAATCGTGGCAGCCGTATCGAACGACAGTCGCGCATCCACTTCGGTCGAGATGCGCCCGGGAATGCTCTTGAGCACTTCCACCCCGACGCTGACTGCCAGCAGATCCATCGCGTTATGCAATTGATGTTCTCGCTCGCTGCCTTGCGCTTTGGCCGCATCGATCGCCGCTTCGATCAGCGGCGAATATTCGGGCAGGCTTGAAGCCTTGAGCAGCAGCGAGGGATTGGTGGTCGCGTCTTCGGGCCGGTGCTGGCGGATCGCCGCGATGTCGCCGCTGTCGGCGACGATGGTGGTCATGGTTTTCAGTTGTTCCAATAGATTGCTCATTTTTTTCCTCTTAGAAAATCCCGCACCTTACTCAAAAACACAGGCGTTATCGCGCCCCACAAAATGGAAATCGGCAAACCCGGCACGCGCGCGCTCGCCGGTGTTGTCGGTATCGGCAGCCAGCGCAAGCTGGATCATTCGCGCCTGCGGCGAACCAAATTCGGCGACCACATCCCGCTGCACATCATGCCGCGCCACCACCCAGCGCCCGGCATTGGCCGCACCCGATTCGGCCACGATGACGCGGGTGCGGTCGGTGTAGGCATTGGGCCGCCGCGTGCCAACCGGGTAACGGTTATCCCACACGTAATTGAGCGCGGCATCCGGCACCGCATCGCCGTAGATCGTGCGCGCCAGCGCCAGCTTGCCGCGCAACATCCAGCCGATTTCATCCGGCGGCAGGACAAACGAGACATACACCCGCGCCGCGTAATCATCACCCGCCCTGGTGGCGAGATCGGCATTCACCAGCGGCGCATCCACGCGCCAGCGCCAACACAGCACCGGGGTGCGATTCAGATCCACGGTAACCGGACGTGCCAGCAGGGTCATGCTGCGCTCGGCCACGGCTTCAACCGCCAGCACACCGTCCCATTGTCTGATGCGGTAACGGGTGGGCGCTGTATCCCGGTTCAATTGGATGCGCTGCCAGGGAGGGGGAATACCGGCCAGGTCGGGCGTTTGCGGCGGCAACCATACCGACTGTGCAGCATGAGACAAACCGAAACAGAAAATCCACAACACAAAAGCAAAACTAACGTTCATGGCAAATAGCCACCCCTGATTATAAAGCTCGCCATGCCCGTTTCCCCCACCTCAACCCTCCCCCGGAGGGAGAGGGGGCAAACGAATCGCTGCGCGAGATTCCGGTTAAACGGGTACAAACGGCCTCCAGGTTTCCGGCAACCAGCGCAAATCGCGCGGTTCATCCACATCATGCAACATTTGCCCGACATGGATCGACATGCCGAGACGGGCAAACTGCCGCAGCGTGCTGACCGCCACCGCGTCGGTACTCCACGGGATGTTGGCAAACAGCGCGGGATTAAAACAATCCAGCCCGAGCAGGGCGTAACCGCCATCCGCCGTGCAATGGATCGTCGCATCGTGATCGAACAGCCGCTGCCGCGACTCTTCCAGCAGTTGCGGCGTCAGCTCGATGCAGTCGGTGCCGATCAGGATGACCTGCTCGCCCTGCTCGATCCGCCGACGCGCGGCGCGTGCCAGGCGCGCGCCAAGATCGCCCTCTCCCTGATCACTGATTTCGATCCCTTGCGGCAAGTTGATGCCGCACCAGGCTGCGTCCCCGATGGCGGGAGTGACACACAATTCAACCCGGCCGATTTGCGCTTTCAGTGCGGTGCGCACCGTGTGCAGCAGCATGCGCCGCGCCAGCCCTGCCGCGCCCTGCATGCCCAGCGCCGGAATCAGGCGGGTCTTGGCAAAGCCCGGTTTGGGCGCTTTGGCAAAGATGATGATGCGCGCCGGTTTCATCGGTATTGCCTGGCAAGAAGGCCGGCGTCAACGCCGCGCCAGTATTCCCAGCGCAGGCGCCACATCAGGAAAATGGTGCGCCACACCCCGCGCGTTTCCCAGCGCCGCCCGGAGGTGTTGACGCATTGGCGCAGACAGGCGGGCGGCGAAATTTTTTTGAGACGTTTGCTCATCTCTACATCCTCCATCAGGGGTTGCACGGGAAAACCGTGCAGTTGCCGGAACGTTTCGCAGCGCATGAACATTGCCTGGTCGCCGGTGGCGATGCCAGTCCAGCGCGAGCGCGCGTTCATCGCCGCCGCAACCATTTTGAGCATGAACGGGCGGCCGTCGATGCACACGTCGAAACGTCCCCAGCGGTGTGTCCCGCCCGCCAGCGCCCGCAGAACATGGCGGGGCGCGCCCGGCGGCAAACGGGTGTCGGCATGCAAAAACAGCAGCGCCTCGCCGCTCGCCGCCGCCGC
>CAYTZF010000184.1:0-1567 GCA_964442265.1 uncultured Sideroxydans sp. | reverse complement strand
CGACGAAAAACTCTTCACTTTCCCGGCGCAACGCCGCGTGGCGATAGCCGATTTCATATTCCTGCGGCGCGCGCTCCAGCAATTCGCCAGTGCGCGTCAGCACCTGCACGCGCACCACTCTGCGCCAGGTCTCGCCGCCGTAGCAGCCGGCATTCATCGCCAGCATGCCGCCCAGTGTGCCGGGGATGCCGACGAAGAATTCGGCGCCGCACAGATGGTTCGTCGCGGCAAAGCGCGCCAGCTTGGCGCCCGCCACGCCGGCTTGCGCGTAGATCAGGTCGCCCTCCCCGCGCAACTCGGCCAGCCCCCCGAGCAGCAGCAATACCGTGCCGCGAAATCCGCCGTCGCGCACCAGCAGGTTGCTGCCGAGACCCACCGCCAGCATGGGCTCGTCAGCGGGTGCCTGGCGCAGGAACGTTTGCAAATCAGCCAGGTCTGCCGGTTGATACACACGGTGTGCAACACCGCCGGCACGCCAGCTGACGTGACGCGACATGGGCTCGTCGCGAAGCATCTCTCCGCGCAACCCTTCTGCCCTGAACTGTGTCGGTTCGCTCATATTCATTTTTGCGTCAGTTGCTTCAATTGATTGGGCACGCCGCCGATGGAACCCGCGCCCATGGTCAGCACCACGTCGCCGTCGCGCGCCATCTGCAGGATGGCCTGCGGCATGTCGGCGATGCTCTCCACGAACACCACTTCGTTCTGTCCGGCCACGCGCAAGGCGTGCATCAGGCCGCGCCCGTCCGCCGCGACGATGGGCGCTTCGCCCGCCGCATACACTTCCGCCAGCGCCAGCGCGTCCACCGTTCCCAGCACTTTGACGAAATCCTCGAACAGGTCGCGGGTGCGGGTGTAGCGGTGCGGTTGGAACGCCAGCAGCAAACGCCTGCCGGGAAAGGCACCACGCACCGCCGCCAGAGTCGCCGTCATTTCCACCGGGTGATGGCCGTAATCGTCAATCAAGGTGAAGCTGCCACCTGCGGGCAATGGAATCTCCCCGTAGCGCTGCATGCGCCGTCCCACGCCCTCAAATTCGGCCAGCGCGTCAACAATGGCAGCCGGCGCAACACCCACCTCCAGACCGACCGCAATGGCGGCCAGCGCATTCAGCACGTTGTGCATCCCGGCCAGATTGAGCGTGACGTCCAGATCCAAAGGTTTTCCCTCGTACACACATTTCTCGTCGTGGCGGCACTGCGCGGTAAAACGCATCCGGCCGCCCTCGTGGCGCACGTTCACGGCACGGATCTGCGCGGCTTCGTTCATGCCATAAGTCGTCACCGGCTTGCTGATGCGCGGCAATATCTCGCGCACGTTGGCATCATCCACACACAACATGGCGCGACCGTAGAACGGCAGACGCTCGATAAAATCAATGAAGGCCAGCTTCAATTTGTTGAAGTCGTGGCCGTAGGTCTCCATATGGTCGGCATCGATATTGGTGACGACCGCCAGAATCGGCGTGAGATACAGGAACGACGCATCCGACTCGTCCGCCTCCGCCACGATGAACTCGCCCGTGCCGAGCCGCGCATTGGCGCCGCTGCTGTTGAGCCGCCCGCCG
>CAYTZF010000183.1:0-6797 GCA_964442265.1 uncultured Sideroxydans sp. | reverse complement strand
AAGACATGGCAAAAACTTTATTTAAACAAAGTCGATAGGGTATCATACGCGCCCATTCGGGGCACCTCTTTAGACTACGGGATACAACATGTTCGGACTTTTCAAGGGCTATTTTTCCAACGACCTTGCCATTGACCTCGGCACGGCGAATACGCTGATCTGGCTGCGCGGCCACGGGGTGGTGCTGGACGAGCCCTCGGTGGTGGCGATTCGTCAGGAAGGCGGGCCGAATGGCAAAAAAGTGATCCAGCAGGTCGGCCTGGCCGCCAAACAGATGCTGGGGCGCACGCCGGGCAACATCACCGCCATCCGTCCGATGAAAGACGGAGTGATTGCGGACTTCACCGTGACCGAGCAGATGCTCAAGCATTTTATACGCCGCGTGCACAAATCCAGCATCTTCACCCCCAGCCCGCGCATCGTGATTTGCGTGCCGTGCGGCTCGACCCAGGTCGAGCGCCGCGCCATCCGCGAATCCGCGTTTGGCGCCGGCGCGCGCCGTGTCGAGCTGATCGAGGAGCCGATGGCGGCGGCGATCGGCGCCGATTTGCCGGTGGAGGATGCGACCGGTTCGATGGTGGTCGATATCGGCGGCGGCACCACCGAAGTCGGCGTGATCTCGCTTGGCGGCGCGGTGTATTCCGGCTCGGTGCGGGTCGGCGGTGACAAGTTCGACGATGCCATCATCAACTACATCCGGCGCAACTACGGCATGCTGATCGGCGAAACCACGGCCGAGCAGATCAAGAAAGAGATCGGTTCGGCTTTCCCCGGCAGCGAAGTGCGCGAGCTGGAAGTGAACGGTCGCAATCTGGCGGAAGGCGTGCCGCGCAGTTTCACCATCTCCAGCAACGAAATTCTCGAAGCGCTGACCGACCCGCTGAACAGCATCGTCAGCGCGGTGAAGACCGCACTGGAACAGACCCCGCCCGAGCTTGGCGCGGACATCGCCAGCAAGGGAATGGTGCTGACCGGCGGCGGCGCCCTGCTGCGTGATCTCGACCGGCTGCTAATGGAAGAGACCGGCCTGCCGGTGGTGATCGCCGACGATCCCCTCACCTGCGTGGTGCGCGGTTCGGGCAAGGCGCTGGAGAGCATGGACAAATACACCAACATTTTCACCAGCGATTGATTTAAGTGACGCTGGAAGACACCCGCAACCTGCGCTTCTTTAATCGCGGCCCCAGCGCCCTCGCGCGCCTGGTGTTCTTCGCCGCCCTCTCGTTGCTGCTGCTGTTTGTCGATGCGCGCTACCGCTATCTTGAATCCGTGCGCCAGGTCATCGCCATTGTCATCTATCCCCTGCAGCGTCTGACTGCGCTGCCGGGTGAACTGTGGGATGATGCGGCGGAATATGTTTCCCTGCAGCATCATCTGGTGGCCGAAAACGAAACCCTGCGCCTGCAACACGACCGGGATGCGGCGCGGCTGAATCAGTTCGAGGCGATGCAAAACGAGAACGCCCAGTTGCGCGCGCTGCTGGAGATCAAACAGCACGCCGATTTCAGCGTGCAGGCCGCGCAGATCGTTTATCTGGAGCGCGACATCTTCAAGCGCAAACTGATCATGGACAAGGGTGAGCAGGAGGGTGCGCGCGAGGGGCAGGCGGTGGTCGACAACTTCGGCGTGGTCGGGCAGATCACCCGCACATTCCCGTACCTTTCGGAAGTCACGCTGGTGACCGACAAGGACAACGTGGTGCCGGTGCAGGTGGTACGCAACGGCGTGCGCGCCGCGATATTCGGCTCCGGCAATACAAGCGAGATGGAATTGCGTTACCAGGCGGTGGATGTGGACATCGAGATCGGTGACGAATTGATCACTTCCGGTCTTGATGGCACTTATCCGGCCGCACTGCCGGTGGCCAGGGTGGTTCGCATCGAGCGCGATCCCGCCTACCCGTTTGCGCGCATTGTCTGCACGCCGCTGGCCGGGGTGGATCGCCACCGCACTTTGTTGATTGTGTCTTCCGTTTCTTCACTGCCGCCGCGCCCGGCGGACGCGGGTGATACCGCGGGGCGGAGGGCGCGATGAACCAACTGTCCGGCGCCGATCGCGAATTTCTGCTGCCCGCCAGCCGCCGCTTCATCATTGCCTCGTTGATCGTGGCGGTGCTGCTTGAGTGGCTGCCCTGGCACGGCTGGGCGCTGATTGTGCGACCCGATTTCGTGGCGCTGACGCTGCTCTACTGGTGTACCCACAAACCGCACCGGGTCGGTATCGGCATCGCGTGGTTCCTCGGCATCCTGGTTGACGTGGCGGATGCCAGCCTGTTCGGCCAGCATGCGCTGGCCTATTCGGTACTGGCGTTCGGCGGGGTGGTGCTCAACCGTCGGGTGCAGCGGTTCAGCCTGCAAGAACAGTCGGTGCATGTGTTCGTCCTGTTGCTCGTCAGCTACGCCGTGTATGCCTTCATTCACTGGCAGGCGAGCGGTTTTGTGGCGTGGGAATATTTCGCCGGCAGTCTGACTTCCGCACTGCTGTGGGCCCCGCTTACCCTGCTTATCCAAGCCCTGCGCCGCCCGCGCCGAGACCCCAAAGCATTATGATCAAGGCCGAGCTGAAGAACTATCAGCGCGAGATACACCTTTTCCGTTTGCGCCTGTTCATCGGCCTGGGGTTTGCCGGCGTGCTGATGCTGGTGCTGCTGGCGCGGGTGTTTTACCTGCAAATCCTGCAGCACGGCCATTTCGAAACACTGGCCGAAAGCAACCGCATCTACGTGGTGCCGATCGTGCCCAATCGCGGGGTGATCACCGACCGCAACGGCACGGTGTTGGCGCGCAACTACGCCGGCTACACGATCGAGATTACCCCGCACAAGGTGGCCGACCTCGACCGCACCATCGCCGAGATCGGCAAACTGGTGGAGATCAAACCGAAGGATTTGCGCCGGTTCAAAAAATTGCTGGCGGAACGGCGCACCCTGCAAACCCTGCCCATCCGCACCCGCCTGACGGATGAGGAAGTGGCGCGCTTTGCCGCCCAGCGCTATCGCTTCGAGGGCGTCGAACTGAAAGCGCGCCTGTTTCGCGAATATCCGACCGCCGACATAAACTCCCACCTCCTTGGCTACATCGGCCGCATCAACCAGGAAGAACTAAGGGATTTGGAAAAAGAGGGCTTGGCGGCCAATTACCTGGGATCCGAATATCTCGGCAAGACCGGTATTGAACAGCATTACGAAAAGATGCTGCATGGGGTCACCGGCTTCGAGCAGGTCGAGGTGGATGCGGGTGGGCGGGCGGTGCGCAGGGTGGCACATACGGCACCGGAATCGGGCAATGACCTGACCCTGACTCTCGATGCCGGCTTGCAGGAAGTGGCGATGCAGGCGTTCGGCGACTATCGCGGCGCGCTGGTGGCCATCGATCCGGCCAACGGCGAAGTGCTGGCCTTCGTCAGCAAACCCGGTTACGACCCCAATCTGTTCATCGACGGCATCGACAGCGAAAGCTGGGACGCGCTCAACAATTCGCCCGATGTGCCGCTGAATAACCGCGCCCTGCGCGGACAATACCCGATGGGATCAACGATCAAGCCGTTCATGGCCCTGACCGGTTTGCATTTCAATACGCGCTCGCCCGACTTCAGCATCAGCGACCCCGGCTATTTTATGTTGCCCGGCAGCAGCCACCAATATCGCGACTGGAAAGTCGGCGGGCATGGCCGCGTGGATCTGTTTAAGTCCATCGTGGTGTCGTGCGACACCTACTATTACGGGCTGGCGACCGAGCTGGGCATAGACCGCATGCATGAATACATGGACCAGTTCGGCTTCGGCAAGCGCACTCGTATCGACTTGGAGGGCGAAGTGCCTGGCCTGTTGCCCTCCACCGCGTGGAAGATGCGCCGCCACAAGCAGATATGGTATCCGGGCGACACTGTGTCGGCCGGTATCGGCCAGGGCTACCAGTTAGCCACGCCGCTGCAGATGGCGCATGTCACGGCCACCCTCGCCAACAACGGGGTCGCCTATCGCCCGCATCTGCTGAAGGCGGCTCAGGACGCGGCGCAACCCCTGTTTGATTTGCAGATTCCGGCGCGCGACATTGAACTGGTCAAAAGCGCGATGGTGGCAGTTACCCACCCCGGCGGTACGGCAGTCAGCGCGTTCTACGGGGCGACCTATCCGGTGGCGGGTAAAACCGGCACGGCGCAGGTCATCGCGATCAAGCAGGGCGAAAAATACGATGCGAAGAAAGTCTCGGAATACAATCGCGACCATGCCTGGTTCATCGCCTTCGCTCCGGCCGACCAGCCGCGCATCGCGCTGGCGGTGCTGGCGGAGAACGGCGGCCACGGCAGCTCCACCGCCGCGCCCATCGCGCGCAAGGTGTTTGATTATTATCTGCTGGGCAAACGGCCCAAGCCGTTGAAAAAAGCCGGCGTGCGCGATGAGGCGGAGGGGGATTGATGAATCTGCGCCAGCTCAGACAACGTTTCGTGCTGCACCTGGACCCGATCCTGCTGTCAGGGCTGGGAGCGCTGTTATTGGTCAGCCTGCTGACCTTGTACAGCGCCAGCGGCGGCAACGGCGAGCGCGTGCTGGCGCAACTGGGCAACATCGCGGCCGGTTTTGTCGCCCTCTGGGTTGTGGCGAACATGCCGCTGCACTGGTTGATGCGCATTGCCGTGCCGATCTATGTGCTGGGCATGGTTTTGCTGGTCGGCGTCGCCCTGTTCGGCGAAATCAGCCACGGCGCGCGGCGCTGGTTGAATCTGGGTGTGGCGAACATTCAGCCGTCGGAGCTGATGAAGATCGCGGTGCCGCTGATGATGGCCTGGTATTTCGAGAAACACGAAGCATCCCTGACCTGGCGCAACTATCTGATTGCCGCCGTGCTGCTGGCGATGCCGGTGGCGCTGATCCTGCGCCAGCCCGATCTTGGCACCTCCATCCTGATCTCCGCCAGCGGCTTCTTCGTGCTGTTCCTCGCCGGTTTGAGCTGGAGGGTGATTCTGGGTCTGCTCGTTGCCGCCGCCGCCAGTGCGCCGTTCCTGTGGCATGCACTGCACGACTATCAGCGCCAGCGCATTCTGATGCTGTTCGACCCGTCGCAGGACGCCCTGGGCAAGGGCTATCACACCATCCAGGGCATGATCGCGGTCGGTTCCGGCGGCCTGCTCGGCAAGGGCTATATGCAGGGCACGCAAACCCATCTGGATTTTCTGCCCGAGCGCACCACCGACTTCATCTTTGCCGTTTGGTCGGAAGAATTCGGTTTTCTCGGCAACCTGTTCCTGCTCGGGCTGTATGTGTTCGTCGTCGGGCGCGGCTTTGTCATCACCGCCAACGCCTCCACCTATTTCACGCGCCTGATGGCCGGCAGCATCACCCTCACCTTTTTCATTTACACTTTCGTCAACATCGGCATGGTCACCGGCATTCTGCCGGTGGTCGGCGTGCCGCTGCCGCTGGTGAGTTATGGCGGCACCTCGCTGCTCACGCTGATGCTCGGCTTCGGCGTGCTGATGAGCATCCACACCCACCAACGGCTGGTCAAAACATGAGGAGACTTCGATGAAACAATTGGCACCAATTTTTGCTCTGGCGCTACTGCTGGGCGCTTGTTCCACCCCGGCGCCGCGACCTGGTGCGGACAGTACGGCTGCACCACAGGGCGGCGGCTATCTGGCGGGCGACGGCCCCGGCGCCGATGCCCCGGCCAATCTGGACAGCATCCCCGATGCCGTGCCCAAGCCCGAGCCGCTGCACCGCTACGCCAATCGCCCCTATTCCGCGCTCGGCAAGACCTACACTCCGCTGGCCGCGCCGGGCAACTACAAGGAACGCGGCAGCGCCTCCTGGTACGGCAAAAAATTCCACGGCCAGCACACCTCCATTGGCGACACCTACGACATGTACGGCATGACCGCCGCGCATCCCACGCTGCCCGTGCCGAGCTACGCGCGCGTGACCAACCTGGCCAACGGCAAATCGGTGGTGGTGCGCGTCAATGATCGCGGCCCGTTCCTGCATGACCGCATCATCGATCTGTCATACGCCGCCGCGTATAAGCTTGGCTACGTCAATCAGGGCAGCGCCGAAGTCGAAGTGGAAAGCCTGGTCGCGGATGGCAATGCGCCGGTGGCACGCCCGGTCGAACCGGTCAAAGTGGAAACCGTTGCCGCGACCACGGTGATGCCGGTGATGCCGCCCGACCGCGCGGGCAAGGTCTATCTGCAACTGGGCGCGTTCAGGGAACAGCAGGGCGCGGAAAGCTTCCTCGCCAAAATGCGCGCCGAACTGGGTGACAGCGGCAAAGACGTCATTCTGTTACAACAAGGCGGCCTCAACCGTATCCATCTCGGCCCGTACCGGAATGCCGACGATGCGCGCCGCGCCGCTGACGTGCTGGCGGGGAAACTGGGTTTCAAGCCGTTCGTGAGCCCGCACTGAACGGCCTCAAGGCCGGCGCTCTCACGACTTTTTCTTCGCGCGCGGGTGCGCGCCGTCGTAGATTTTGGCGAGATATTGGAAGTCGAGGTGGGTATAGACCTGGGTGGTGGAGATGCTGGCGTGTCCCAACATCTCCTGTACTGCGCGCAGATCGCCGGACGATTGCAGCAGATGGGTGGCGAAGGAGTGGCGCAGCAGGTGCGGGTGCATACCGCTGGCGATGCCCTGCGTGATGCCGCGCTGATGCAGTTGGCGCTGCACGGTGCGCGGACTGATGCGGCGACCGTTCTTGCCGACGAACAAGGCAGCCTCATCCGGTTGGGCGATCTGATCGCGTAGCGCCAACCAGGCGTGCAGCGCGGCGACCGCATGGCTGCCCATCGGCACGATGCGC
>CAYTZF010000182.1:0-24295 GCA_964442265.1 uncultured Sideroxydans sp. | reverse complement strand
CGCCTCGTCGATCAGGATCGAGTCCACTTCATCGACGATGGCAAAATTCAGCCCGCGCTGGAACCGCTCCTCCGCACTGGCTGCCATGTTGTCGCGCAGATAATCGAAGCCGAATTCGTTGTTGGTGCCGTAAGTGATGTCGGCGGCATACGCGGCCTGCTTGTCCGCCTGCGGCATGTTGGTCAGGATAACCCCGACCGACAGACCGAGAAAACGGTACAGCCGCCCCATCCACTCGGCATCGCGCGCCGCCAGGTAGTCGTTCACCGTCACCACGTGCACGCCCTTGCCGGACAGGGCATTCAGATAAGCCGCCAGCGTCGCCATCAGGGTCTTGCCCTCGCCGGTGCGCATTTCGGCGATCTTGCCGTAATGCAGCACCATGCCGCCGATCAGCTGCACGTCGAAATGACGCATCTGCAGCACGCGGCGGCTGCCTTCGCGCACCACGGCAAAAGCCTCCGGCAACAAATCGTTAAGCGACTCGCCCTGTTGCAGGCGCTGTCTGAATTGCGGCGTTTTGGCCTGCAGCGCCTCATCGGAGAGGGCGGTAACTTCTGACTCGAGGCTATTGATGCGCGCAACAATCTGCCGATATTGTTTGAGCAGACGGTCATTACGGCTACCAAATACGGATTTTAACAATCTGGAAATCATGCGATTATTTTCTGTGGCTGATGTTACAAACAAGTCATAGCGACATAAATCGTAGCGAGCGGCTGCATGGCAAGGCGCACGGAGCGGAGGAACCGGAGTGTACAAAAAGTACGTCAGGATTCCGAGCACCGCGCAGCGCAGCCATGCAGCCGCGCAGTAGATTTATGTCGCGATGTATTGTTAAGATGCACGCCATGAAACCATCCAAACGCATCGTGCTCGGCATTACCGGCGGCATCGCCGCCTACAAGGCGGCCGAGTTGGCGCGCCTGCTGTTGAAACAGGGCATCGAGGTGCAGGCGGTGATGACGGAAGCCGCCACCCACTTCATCACGCCCGCCACCATGCAGGCACTGACCGCCCATCCGGTACTGCTCGACCCATGGCAGGATACGCAGGGCATGGCACACATCCAGTCCAGCCGCAGTGCCGATGCCATCGTAATCGCGCCGGCCACCGCCGATTTCATCGCCAAACTGGCAAACGGCCACGCCGATGATCTGCTCTCCGCGCTGTGTCTGGCGCGCAATTGCCCCTTGCTGGTCGCCCCGGCGATGAATAAACAGATGTGGGCGAACGCAGCCACCCAGCGCAATGTGCAACGGTTGGCGGCGGACGGTGTTTCCCTGCTCGGGCCGGACAGCGGCGTGCAGGCGTGCGGAGAGGAAGGCATGGGACGGATGCGGGAAGCGGCAGAACTGGCGAATGACATAATCGCTTTCCTTGAGAATGGGCAAGTACAAGAGAATCTCGGACTGAAGTCCGACCTACAGCCCAACCTGCGCGACCTGCAAGGCGTGCGTGTGCTGATCACTGCCGGCCCCACCTACGAGGCAATCGATGCGGTGCGCGGTATCACCAACCGCAGCAGCGGCAAAATGGGTTATGCGGTGGCGCAGGCGGCGCTGGAGATGGGTGCCGACGTCACCCTGGTTTCCGGCCCGGTGGCCCTGCGACCGCCACCCGGCGCGCAGGTGGTGAACGTGGTCAGCGCCGGCGAGATGTTCGAAGCGGTCAAACGGAAAGTGGCGCAGGCTGACATCTTCATCGGCGTGGCGGCGGTGGCGGATTACCGCGTCGCACAAACCAGCCCGCAGAAGATCAAGAAGGACGATGCCGCGCTGACGCTGCAACTCGTCCCCAACCCGGACATCCTTGCCTATGTCGCCGCCCTGCCGCAGCCGCCGTTCTGTGTCGGCTTTGCCGCCGAAAGTGAAAAGCTGCGCGAGCATGCCGCAGCCAAGCGCAAGAAGAAAAATATCCCGTTGCTGGCCGCCAATCTGGCGCAGGACGCCATCGGCAGCGATGACAATGAATTGCTGCTGTTTGACGCGGCGGGCGAGCACCGCCTGCCGCGCGCGGACAAGCTGACCACCGCGCGCGCGCTGTTGCAGCATGCCGTGACGCTTTACAAAAAGGGAAAATGGAAATGAAGAAAGTGGACGTCAAAGTGCTGGACCCGCGCCTGCACGAGCACCCGCCCGGATATGCCACACCCGGTTCGGCCGGCATCGACTTGCGCGCCTGCATCGAGGGCTGCATGACCATCCGCCCGGGGCAATGCGAACTGGTACCCAGCGGCATCGCCCTGCATCTGAACGACCCGCATTACGCGGCGATAATCCTGCCGCGTTCCGGCCTCGGCCACAAACACGGCATCGTGCTGGGCAATCTGGTCGGCCTGATCGACTCCGACTACCAGGGACAGATCTTCATCTCGGTGTGGAACCGGGGACAGCATCCGTTCGAGCTGATGCCGCTGGAGCGCATCGCGCAACTGGTGGTGGTGCCGGTGGCGCAGGTGCAATTCAACATCGTGGAAGAATTCCCGATGAGCCAGCGCGGCAGCGGCGGCTTCGGCAGCACCGGCAAACACTGAAGCGAGCACCCAACAAAAAAAGCCGCGCAATGCGCGGCTTTTTTTCGTCCTTCAGACTCACTTGCGCAACTTCATCTCCAATTCGGTGTGATCTTCGCTGCGCACCGATACCTTTTCCGCCATCGATTTGTAGCCTTCCAACTCCATCCGCACCGGATAGATGCCTGGCGCCAGATCGAGGCGCAGCGGAGTCAGCCCGTAATAGACATCATCCACATACACTTTGGCGCGCGACGGAACAGAGCTTAGCAACAGCGCCCCCTGTGTCACGGCATTCGCAACGGCTGCCGGAGACGGCATGTACGGTGCAGATGCAGGAGCGGCAACCGCATTCACCGTGACACCTGCCACCGGTTTGACTGCGGCATTCAAGCCAAACAGTTCGGGGCGGGTTGACATCAGCACCGACAAAAGGGATTCGGCGGTCTTGTCGGCAACCACCTGTAATCCGTTGCGCAGAAAATGGACCACATCACCCTTGGTGTTGCCGGAACTGCCGGCATAACGTTCCTGCTTCTCCGCCACCACGCCGGACCAGATGACCTGACCGCTCGCAACTTCGGTCAACGTCGATTCAATGACGATGTGCAGATAATCGCGTTCCCTGATCTCGACGCTCAAGGTTTTGATCGATCCGGTCAGTTGAAACTGGGCGTTTTTAGCCTCCGCTCCCAGCATCTGCAGGCCGGCATCGCCCAGCTGTTTGCGCATGACCCCGCCCAACAGGGTAACGGCTTCCTGATCCAGCACAAGCTGTTTTCCGGTCACCCCCATGATGCGCGCTGTCGAAACGCCGACCTGGCGCGGATCAACGCCGCTGCGGCCATCTTTGTAGGGCGCAATACGGACAGTGACGGGGTATTTTTGCTCACGCGCTCCGGGTGACGGTTTGTCCGATAACCGGACATGCAGCTCGTTGCCCGGTTCAAAGACGCCGCCAAAGCCAGAGCAACCGGCAAAGGCAAACAGCAGCACCAGAGGTGCAAGGATGAAACGGAATAACTTCATATAAATCGTCTCCATCTGATGAATCGGGTCGTTCGTTTCAGTCCGCACCTCAGACTGTCGCCCTGGATGTTTAACCCTGTGCAATCGCGGCTTCGATTTCGGCAAACGTGCGTGCCAGTTCGAAACTCTGCGCCTGCGCGCCGAGCTGACGCCCGATCTGGGTGGCGGAAAAGATCCCGCACACGCGCTGGCAGCCATCCGGCATGGTGGCAGCCACCAACCCATGCTGGCGATGGGCTTTCTTCAAAGTCGCCACAATGGCGCCGATCTTTGCCTTTTTGACATCCTCGATATTGAGCACTTCCAGTTCGGATTGCGGCGTCATGATGTCGCTCACCAGAATGTCCGCATGGGTGCCACCCATCTGCTGCAAAAAACGCATGGGCTTCTCGCCCAGAATATCACTGGCGGTGATGATGCCTGCCACCTGCTCCTCATCATCCAGGACCAGCAACAGGCGCACGCCGTATTTGATCATCTTGGCGTTGGCCTTGTTCATTGAGGTGACGGCACGCACGCTGACCACCGACACCTTCGATAAATCAGTCATCGCATCCAGCGCGGAGTCGCCCAACTTGACATGTTGCCGCAACGATTGCGAAGGACGCACAAAAGAGGCGCATGTTTTCAGCGGGGTCAATGCCAATGCGTTGTATTCGGTGATCATGTTTTCTCCTGATTGATATTCGATTGATATTCACTGCGCGCACGGTGGAAATGCGCTGATTGTCCGCGCAAGGCGGGCAGGTAACGCACCAACTCGTTCAACGCCATCCGGTACACCTCGCGCTTGAATTCGATGACCGAGTCCAGTTCCACCCAGTAATCGTTCCAGCGCCAGGCATCAAACTCGGGATGTTCCGATGCGCGCAAACACACATCACAATCATGCCCGGTCAGACGCAACAGAAACCAGATCTGCTTTTGCCCCTTGAAATGTGAGCGCGACTCGCGCTTGCCCCAACTATTCGGCACATCGTAACGCATCCATTCCCGGGTGCGCCCCAGAATCTCGACATGGCAGGCATGCAAACCGACTTCCTCGTGCAACTCCCGGTACATCGCCTGCTCCGGCGTTTCGCCGTGCTGGATCCCGCCCTGCGGAAACTGCCACGCGTCTTGCCGGATGCGCTTGCCCCAAAATACCTGATTCTTTGCGTTGGCCAGAACGATGCCGACATTCGGGCGATAACCTTCTCGGTCTATCATGATTCGCCCCGTACATTTGGAATGGCACGGATTGTTCCACAATTCGTCCCCGCTGGAAAGACGGACAACCGCGCATACAGTAGAATTGCGGCCTTTAATGCTACCCGGATACTTGGTCATGCGCGTTTCGCAATTTTTTATCTCCACCCTGAAAGAAGCCCCGGCCGAAGCCGAACTGGTCAGCCACCGCCTGATGCTGCGTGCCGGCTATATCAAACGGCTGGCGGGCGGACTCTATACCTGGATGCCGCTCGGCCTGCGCGTGCTGCGCAAGGTGGAACGGGTGGTGCGCGAGGAAATGGACCGCAGCGGCGCGCTGGAATTGCTGATGCCGGCGGTGCAACCGGCCGAACTGTGGCAGGAAACCGGACGCTGGGATGTGTTCGGCCCGCAAATGCTGAAGATCCGCGACCGCCACGACAACCTGTTCTGTTTCGGTCCTACCCACGAGGAAGTGATCACCGATATCGCGCGCCGCGAGATCAAAAGCTACCGCCAGTTGCCGCTGAATTTCTACCAGATCCAGACCAAATTCCGCGACGAAGTACGGCCGCGTTTCGGCGTGATGCGCGCGCGCGAGTTCATGATGAAGGACGCCTATTCCTTCCATGCCGACTTTGACAGCCTGCAACAGACTTACCGGGTGATGCACGACACCTACAGCCGCATCTTCACCCGCCTCAATTTGCAGTTCCGCGCGGTGGCGGCGGACACCGGCACGATCGGCGGCAGCGGCTCGCACGAGTTCCATGTGCTGGCCGATTCGGGTGAGGACGGCCTGGCGTTCTGCCCAGACTCGGATTACGCCGCCAACGTGGAGCTGGCCGAAGCGGTTGCGCCTGCGACACCGCGCGCAACCCCCGCCGAGGCAATGCGCGACGTTGCCACGCCCAGCCAGACCACCTGCGAGGAAGTCGCCGCCCTGCTCGGCATTCCCCTGCAACGCACCGTAAAACTGCTGGCCGTCATCGCCGCCGAACAACTGGTCATCCTGCTGTTGCGCGGCGACCACAGTCTGAACGAAGTGAAGGTGGGCAAATTGCCCGGCCTCGCCGATTTCCGTTTCGCGCGCGAGGACGAAATCCGCGCCTTCTTCAATTGTCCGCCCGGCTTCCTCGGCCCGGTCGGGATCGAGCGCGGCAGGACGCGCGTGATCGCGGATCGCAGCGTGGCGGTGATGAGCGACTTCGTCGCCGGCAGCAACAAGCCGAAGTTCCACACCGCCGGCATCAACTGGGGGCGCGATCTGCCCGAACCCGATCTCGTCGCCGACATCCGCAACGTGGTGACCGGCGATCCCTCTCCCGATGGCAGGGGGACGCTAGAATTGTGCCGCGGCATCGAGGTCGGCCACATCTTCCAGTTGCGCAGCAAATATTCGGAAGCGATGAAAGCCGTCTATCTCGATGAGCACGGCAAGACACAAATTATGGAAATGGGTTGTTACGGCATCGGCGTGTCGCGTATCGTGGCCGCCGCCATCGAGCAGAACAATGACCAACGCGGCATCACCCTGCCCGCCGGCATGGCGCCGTTCGAAGTCGCCATCGCACCCATCGGCTACCGCAAGAGCGAGGCGGTGCGCAGCGCCGCCGATGCGTTGTATGACGAACTTTCCACCGCCGGTATCGAAGTATTGCTGGACGACCGCGACGAGCGCCCCGGTGTGATGTTCGCCGACCTCGAACTGATCGGCATCCCGCATCGCATCACCATCGGCGAGCGCAGTCTTAAAGAGGGCAAAGCGGAATATCAGGGACGACGCGATGCGGCGGCACACACCGTGGCCTTGCAAGACATCGCCAAGCTCGTACAATCGGCGCTATGCAATTAAATCTTCAAACTCCGCTGTTCCTGGTGCTGTCGCTGGCGACAGGTTTCATTCTGTCCGGCGCAGCACAGGCCGGCGCGCAACGCGAGGAAGCGCTTTCCGCCAGCGTCAAGGCGGTAATGCAGCGTAGCGTGGCCGATCAGGCGGCGCCGAAACTGGCTTTCGCGAATCGTTACGAGGCGGACAAGTGGCTGAACGAAATGTCGCGACGCCTGCAATCGCGGATGCCGGACAAGACCGCAAGACTGGAATTCCTCAGCACCGTGCATTATGAAGCGACGCGGGCGGGGCTGGATCCGCATCTGGTGCTGGCGCTGATCGAAGTGGAAAGCGGCTTCCGCAAATATGCGACATCAAGAATGGGCGCGCGCGGTTATATGCAGGTGATGCCGTTCTGGACACGCACCATCGGCATGCCGGAACACAACCTGTTCCACCTGCGCACCAACCTGCGCTATGGCTGCACCATCTTGCGCCATTATTTGAATATCGAGAAAGGCGACATCCACCGCGCGCTGGCACGCTACAACGGCAGTCTGGGGCAGGCAAAATATCCGCAACGGGTACACGCCGTATGGAAGAAGAAGTGGCGCCCGGTCAGCCGCAGTTGAGTCTCCGACTCAGGGTTTGCTGTCCTCGATATAAGACTCGACGCTGTCGCGCGTGAGCATGCCCTGCTGGTAACTGACCAATTCCCCGCGCGGATTGTAGAGATAAGAGGTAGGTAGCACTGTCACCTCGCCCACCTGTTCCGCCAGGTCATAATCGCCCAGCACGACCGGATAGTTCACCTTGAGGCGCTCAACAAACTGGCGCACCGATTTCGCGCTCGAATCGAGCGCGACCCCGATCACCACCAGATCTTTATTGCTGTGTGCACGGTGCAGCTCGACCAGGTCGGGAATCTCTTGCAGACAGGGCGGACACCAGGTCGCCCAGAAATTGACCAGCACCCACTTGCCGCGATAGTCGGCCAACCGTTGCGGCTGGCCCTGCGTATCCTCGAACACGAAGGGCTGCGCATTCGCCGCAGGGGCGCCCAGCCATAGCAGCAACGCCAGCGCCAGCCCCCGCCAACGCATCAGTGCGCGTCCTTGCCGTCAGTTGCCGCCGCCGAATGGCCGTCGGACGCATGGGTCAGATACAAGGCCAGGGCAATCAGCGCAATCGCCGCGCCGAAATACACCAGATCGATCGGCGCCTCGATGGCCATACCGAGCGCTTCCTCGAACAGGGTCACGATCATGATCATCAGGATGACCTTGGCCAAGCGCTGCTTCAGATCGTCCAGATTGCTGATCACCAGTATCTTGCTGGAGGCACGGCTGCCATGCGCCTGGTCGATATCGCTGATGAACAGTTCATACAGCCCGAGCGAGAAGATCAGCATCACGGTCGCCAGCAGGTAGCCGTCCACCACTTCGACGATATGCGACACCGTGCTGTCGTGCAGGGCCTTGCGCGCCTCTTCGGTCAATGAGGAGTCGGCATAATGCATGGCGTGCTGGAACAGATAGATGACATCGACCGTCGCCAGATAGAAGATGGCAAAGCCGGACAGCAAACTGCCGATGACCGCGCTCAAAATAACGAAGCGGCTGTTCCACAATGCCCCTTCAAATAACTTTTCCAGAAAATTCATGTTCTCTCCCTTATCGATTCGCCGCGCCCGCCTCACGGGGCGCGCATTAAAGCCGAAAAGCCGCAATCGGGCAACCTTTAGTCTCGTTGCCAGATATCGCGCAAGGTCTGCCCCTGTGCCTCACTCAAGCATTTATCCAGCCGCACGAACCATTGCCGCACCGCCTCGTCGGCCGGATGTTTGGGTAGCGCGTCGGCGTCGAGCAGGAACAAACGGGTCAGGTCGGAAACCGGGACATGCTCCGGCACACGCAACAGCCCCCATCCCGAATCAGATAGTTTGCCGACAATTTTAGCCTTGGACAGTTGCGCCATGATGCCCTCCACCTCCTCGTAACCGATGCGCAACTGGCGCGAAAGCTGGGGCAGGGCGTACACCTCGCCATGCTGCAGTCCCCGGTCCATTTCTTTCAGAATATGCAGGGCAAAATAAAGCCGCGCAGGCTGGTCGATCTTCAGCGAGTGATGGCTGCGCCAGTGCGGAATGGCGGCGGCGATGATGGCGCCAAACAGCAGCATCAGCCAGGACAGATAAATCCATAACAGGAAAATCGGAATACTGGCAAATGCACCATACACCAGCTTGTAAGTCGGAAACTGGGTGATGTAGTAGGCGAAACCGCGATTCATGGCCTCGAAGGCAATGGCCGCAATGACACCGCCGATCATGGCATGAATGATCGGCACATAGCGATTGGGAACCACCCTGAATAACAGGGTAAAGGCCGCGCTGGTAAGCAACACCGAAAATAATTTCAGTACCCCCGCGTTGAATGCCGACAGTTGACTATCCTGCGAAAGCGAAATTCCCGTCAACCACGAAGTCAGCGAAAGGCTGGCGCCGATCAGCAACGGTGCAAGGGTAATCACCGCCCAATACACCAGCACTCTTTGCAGTATCTTGCGCTGGCGGGAAGCGCGAAAAATGCGGTGAAACGCATTGTCAATGGTCAGCATCATCCACATTGCGGTCACGCCGAGAAAGACAATGCCGACCGCGGTCAGGCGGGACGCGCTTTCGGCAAACTGCTCCATATAGCGCGAAATCATTTTTCCGCCGGTTTCCGGCACCAGATTCAACAGCAGGAAAGATTTAAAACTGGCGGCCAGATCGGCAAATACCGGAAAGGCGGCAAACACGGTCAACATGATGGTCAACAGAGGCACCAGCGAAAGCAAGGTGGTAAAGGTCAGGCTGGCCGCCATCTCCGCACAACGGTCCTGGCGCAGGCGTACCACCACGAAGCGCAAAAAGTGCAGCACATCCTTCGCATTCTGAAATAAACGTTCCATATCACTGAATGGCTTCATACAATGCACGCATGATACCCGACAAAACTCCAGACCACGCCAACCCGCGCAGTGCGCGCCAACTGTTGCGCGCGCACCGGTACGGCGCGCTGGGCACCCTGTCGCAAAAATTCGATGGCCACCCGTTCACCTCGATCACCCCGTATCTGGTGGATTTCGACGGCAGCCTGCTCATCCTGATCAGCGGTCTGGCCGAACACAGCAAAAACATTCTGCACGATTCGCGCGTTAGCCTGGTCAGCCACAATCAGGCCGACCCGCGCATCCAAACCCAGGGACGTGTCACCCTCGTCGGGCACGCGGCGCACCAGCCCGATCGCGCCGGCTGTGCCAGACGCTATCTGCGCTACTTTGCCGAAACTCGCAACTGGTATGAACTACCCGACTTCAATTTCTACCGCATCACCCCCCTGGCGATCCGTTATATCGGCGGCTTCGGCGACATCCACTGGATCGGCAACGAGAAGTATCTGCTACCGCGCTACCCGCTGATGCAGGAAGAAGACTCGCTGATCGAAGAATTGAACCGCCATCCCGCACTCGTGAATCGCGGCGCGACATTGCTCGGCGCGGACGGCGACGGCTACGACCTGAAGGTGAATGGCGAAGTCGTGCGCCATGAGTTTGCCGAACTGACGCTGACCGCCAACGCGGCGCGCGCGGCCATCCTGGCCGAATAAACTTGGGAAAAGCAGTTGCCCGCAGATTGCACAGATTTCCACAGATAAAACAACAAGAATCCCTGGATCCGCCTACTCACCTTTTGGGTAATCCGGCACTCATTCGCAACCACCAAAAAATCTGCGTTAATCCATTTAATCTGCGGGCTGAACTGCAGTTTTAAGGAGACGGATAAAAAGTGGCCGTTTGATAACGGCCACTTTTGTCACGTCCGGCACGCGCTCACAACTGCGGATGCGAGCGCGGCAGCCCGGCCTGTATCTTGTTCAGCGCGTTCAGATAAGCCTTGGCCGAAGCCACCACGATGTCGGTATCGGCTCCCTGCCCGTTGACCACACGACCGCCCTTGGCCAGCCGCACCGTCACTTCACCCTGCGCATCGGTGCCGCTGGTGATGTTGTTGACCGAATACAGCAGCAGTTCGGTGCCGCTCTTTGCGATCTGCTCGATCGCCTTGAAGGTGGCATCCACCGGCCCGCCGCCCTGCGCGTCGGCTTGCTGCTCCTTGCCGCCGACGCTCAACACCACCCGCGCCACCGGCATCGCGCCGGTTTCGGAATGCGCGCCCATCGCCACCAGACGGAAATGTTCGCTGATCTGGGTCACGCCTTCGTCGCTCACCAGCGCCTGCAAGTCCTCGTCGAAGATCTCGTGCTTCTTGTCGGCCAAGTCCTTGAAACGCGCGAAAGCCGCGTTCACGGCGTCCTCGCCGTCCAGCACGATACCCAGTTCATGCAAACGCGCACGGAAGGCGGCGCGGCCGGAGTGCTTGCCCATCACCATCTTGTTGGCGCCCCAGCCCACATCCTCGGCACACATGATCTCGTAGGTCTCGCGATGTTTGAGCACGCCGTCCTGATGGATACCGGATTCGTGCGCAAAGGCATTGGCACCGACGATGGCCTTGTTCGGCTGCACCGGATAGCCGGTGATGCTGGATACCAGCTTGGAGGTCGGCACGATTTGCGTGGTGTCGATGGTGGTGTCACAGGTGAAGATATCGCGCCGCGTCTTCACCGCCATCACCACCTCTTCCAGCGACGCATTGCCCGCGCGCTCGCCCAGACCGTTGATGGTGCATTCCACCTGGCGCGCGCCGTTCATCACCGCCGCCAGCGAGTTGGCCGAAGCCATGCCCAGGTCGTTGTGGCAGTGCGTGGACCAGATCACCTTGTCCGCATTCGGCACGCGCGCGATCAGTTCCTTGAAGCGCTCGCCCCACAACACGGGAATGCTGTAGCCCACGGTGTCAGGCACGTTCAGGGTCGTCGCTCCGGCCTTGATCACTTCGTCGAAGATACGCACCAGGAATTCGATCTCGGAGCGCACCGCGTCCTCGGCGGAGAACTCCACGTCGTCGGTGTACTCGCGAGCCCACTTCACCGCCTGCACCGCGCGTGCCACCACTTCGTCCGGCGTCATGCGCAGCTTGTGCTGCATGTGGATCGGCGATGTCGCGATGAAGGTGTGGATGCGCCCGTGACTGGCCGGCTTGATCGCCTCGCCCGCGGCGCGCACATCCTTCTCGCTGGCGCGCGCCAGCGAACACACGGTCGAGCGCTCGATCACCTTGGCGATGCTGTGGATCGCATCGGCATCGCCGGGACTGGCGGCGGCAAAGCCCGCCTCGATCACGTCCACCCCCAGCTTGTCCAACTGGCGCGCGATGCGCAATTTCTCTTCTTTGGTCATGGATGCGCCCGGACTTTGTTCGCCGTCGCGCAAGGTGGTATCGAATATGAATAATTTGTCGGTCATGTTGAACTCCGTAGCCATTATGCCCAAGGCGGCCATCATTCCGATGCCGCCTGTCCTGTGTAACGTGTGGGATAGTCAGGATTAGCGCGCGATACGCAGCTCCGGCACCAGGGGGCTACGCCCCACCGCGTCACGGGCGCAGTTCCGACACGTTACCTGTAGGTCGGGCTTCAGCCCGACTGTGTGCTGTCGGGTTAAAACCCGACCTACAAGCACCAGAGGGCTACGCCCCACCGCGTCACGGGCGCAGCTTCAGCGCCGCCAGCAGGCTGAAAGTGGAATGCAAAAGCAAGAGGTGACGGGAGAAATGCATGGGCGGAATATAGCGGCTTTTTTTTGGGGCCGCAACCGCGACATGCGAGTCCGCCTATGCCGCGTCCACATACAACCACCGGCCCGCCTGACGCACGAAGCGGCTGACTTCATGCAGGCCGCAGGCGCGCCCGTTAACCTTGTAACGCGCGACGAATTCAACAATGGCATGGTCCGCGTCCTGCTGTTCGTGGCGCCTCACTTCAAGGCCGATCCATTTGATCGGCGCTTCACCGGCCAGACCCAGCATGGGGGGGCGGGTGGACGGATGCCATGTCGCGAGGAGATAGTCTTCGCGCAACAGGGTATAGGCGGTGTAGCGCGAACGCATCAGCGATGCGGCATCGGGAGCGGACGCCCCGTTCTTCAGGTAAAGGGCGCAACACTCCCCGAACTGTTTGCCGCTGCCGCAAGGGCAAGTCCGGATCAGTTTTGCCACAATGGCGGCTCTTCCATCAGGGCGACCTGCTCGCGCAGTTCGAGAATCCGATCCTGCCAGTAATGCTGGGTGTTGAACCACGGAAACGCCTGCTTGAAGGCGGCATCCTCCCAGCGTCGCGCCAGCCAGGCCGCGTAGTGGATCAGTCGCAGCGTGCGCAATGCCTCGATCAGATGTAATTCGCGCGGATCAAAATCGCAAAAATCCCCGTAGCCGGCGAGCACGTCGCCCATCTGGCGCACGCGGTCTGTGCGCTCGCCGGAGAGCAGCATCCACAGGTCCTGCACCGCCGGCCCCATGCGGCTGTCATCGAAGTCCACAAAGTGCGGGCCATCGTCCGTCCACAGCACGTTACCGGCATGGCAGTCGCCGTGAAGGCGCAATTGCTTCACCTCGCCCGCCCGGTCGAAGCAATGGCGCACGCCGTCCAGCGCCTGCTGTGACACGCTGCGATAAGCCGCATCGATGTCGGGCGGAATGAAATGATTCGCCAGCAGAAAATCGCGCGGTTCGGTGCCGAACGATTCGATATTCAATGCGGGACGCTGGCGATAATCCTTGAGCGCGCCGACCGCGTGGATGCGCCCAAGGAAGCGCCCCATCCATTCCAGCGTGTCGCGGTTTTCCAGTTCCGGCGCCCGTCCGCCGTGTTTTTCAAAAACAGAAAACCGAAAGCGATCGAAGTGATGCAGTGTCTTGCCGTCGATCACCGAGGCAGGCACGACGGGAATTTCGCGTTCGACCAGCTCCTGCACGAAGGCGTGCTCTTCGAGGATGGCCTCATCCGTCCAGCGCGTGGGACGGTAGAACTTGGCGACCACGGGAGCTCCCTCATCCATGCCGACCTGGTACACGCGGTTCTCGTAGCTGTTGAGCGCCAGCAGGCGGCCATCGCAACGCAAGCCGATACTCTCCAGTGCATTAAGCACGGTGTCCGGGGTGAGCAAGGAAAAAGAGAGAGGGTTGTGTGTGTCCATGGCATCAACTATAGCGTCATTCCTGCGCGGGAATGACAAACCCAAACTTATCTGATGTTATCGACCGCGCCCGCCGGAACGGTGTTGCGCAGCCGCGGGCACACCGCCACGACCTGCACCGCCTGCCGGTTTACCGCCTGTACGCGGTGCGCCACCGGCACGCGGCTGACCGCGACCCTGACCGCGCCCGCCCTGGCCTCGGTTCTGGCCGTTCATGATCGGCTCTGCCCTGATGCGCGGGTCAACGTCGAAACCCGGCACGTTCACCACCGGAATCTCGCGCTTGATCAGCCGCTCGATGTCTTTCAGCAACTTCAGCTCGTCCACGCACACCAGCGAACTCGCTTCGCCGTTGCTGCCCGCACGGCCGGTGCGGCCGATGCGGTGCACATAATCTTCCGGCACGTTGGGCAGTTCGAAATTGACCACGTGCGGCAGCTCGACGATGTCGATGCCGCGCGCGGCGATGTCGGTCGCCACCAGCACCTGCAGCTTGGCGGTCTTGAATTCGGCCAGCGCGCGCGTGCGCGCCGCCTGGCTCTTGTTGCCGTGGATCGCCATCGCCGGGATGCCTTCCTTTTCCAGCTGTTCGGCCAGACGGTTCGCGCCGTGTTTGGTACGGGTGAACACCAGCACCTGGAACCAGTTGTGTTCCTTGATCAGGTGCGTCAGCAGTTCGCGCTTGCGCTCGCGATCCACCGGATACACGCGTTGCTCGATCAGTTCGGCCGTCGCGTTGCGGCGCGCCACTTCGATCAGCGCCGGATTGTTCAGCAGGCCGTCGGCCAGCAGCTTGATCTCGTCGGAGAAGGTGGCGGAAAACAGCAGGTTCTGGCGTTTTTTTGGCAGCACCGCGAGCACTTTCCTGATGTCGCGGATGAAGCCCATATCCAGCATGCGGTCGGCTTCATCCAGCACCAGAATCTCGACGTGCGACAAGTCCACCGTCTTTTGCTGCAAGTGGTCGAGCAGCCGTCCCGGTGTCGCCACCAGGATGTCCACGCGACCGTGCAGTTGCTTGATCTGCGGATTGATGTTGACGCCGCCGAACATCATCATGGACTTGAGCGGCAGGTATTTGCCGTATTCGCGCACGCTCTCTTCCACCTGCGCGGCGAGCTCGCGCGTCGGCGTGAGCACTAATGCACGAATGTGAGATTTGCCTGCAACAGGATTCACCATCAGGCGCTGCAACAGCGGCAGGGTGAAACCGGCGGTCTTGCCGGTGCCGGTCTGCGCGCCGCCCATCAGGTCGCCGCCTTTGAGCACGACGGGAATGGCCTGCGCCTGGATCGGCGTGGGTTCGGTATAACCGCGCTCGGTAACGGCGCGGACGAGTTCGGCGGACAGGCCGAGAGATGCAAATGACATATTTTCTTTCTGGATACAAACGGCCTGTCGTTCAATCAAGAACGCCAGTCTGAGGCTGAATGAGGTGGGAATACAAACCGGAATCGGCGGCGACAACTAGACTGAAACGATATCGCGGCGCGCAGTGTAACAGAACCAGCGGTGAGTCCTTGCGCAAAGCGTTCAGGGTTGCAAAATTAAGCCTTCACCCTTATCCCGAACAAAGCACTTCCCGCACCGCCGCCCCCACACGCCCGGCATCCGCCTCGCCCATTCTCGGAAACAGCGGCAGGCTGACGATGCGTCGGCCCACGCTTTCGGCAACGGGAAACATGCCCTCTTTGAAGCCGCGCGCGCGGTAGAGTTTGAACAGGTGGATCGGCGGGTAATGCACGCCGCAGCCGATGTTGCGCGCTCTCATCTTTTCCATGAATTCGGCGCGCACGACGCCTTGCGGCAGGACGATCTGAAACATGTGCCAGTTGGTGTTCTGGAAATCCTTGACGGGAAGTTGCGCACCCGTTTCCCGCTCGAAGTCCGCACCGAATGTCGCAAAGTAATGTTTGGCCAGCGCATGACGGCGCGCGGTGATGGCGTCGAGCTGCGCCAGCTGGTTGAGGCCGATGACGGCGGCGACATCGGTCATGTTGAACTTGCCGCCCAGCACATCGACTTCCATGCCGTCGAATCCGCTGCGCGTGACGCCCTGCAGGCGGTATTTCTCGGCGAGGCGCGCTTCTTCGTCGTTGTTCAGCACCAGGCAGCCGCCTTCGGTGGTGGTGAGGTTTTTGTTGGCCTGGAAGCTGAACGAGACGAGATCGCCGAAACTGCCGATGCGCTTGCCGTTCCATAGCGAACCGATGGCCTGCGCCGCATCTTCGACCACGCGCAAGTTGTGGCGTTTGGCGATGGCGTACAGGCGGTCGCGGTCCACCGGCAGGCCAGCCAGATCGACCGGGATGACGGCTTTGGTACGCGGGGTGATGGCAGCTTCGACCTTGTCCAGATCGATGTTGCGCGTGCGCGGGTCGATGTCGGCGAACACCGGCGTCGCGCCGACTTCGAGGATGACATTGGCAGTCGCCACCCAGGAAATGGGCGTGGTGATGACTTCGTCGCCCGCACCTATACCCGCGATGCGCAGGGCGATCTCCATGGTGCAGGTGCCGGAGTTGAAGGTGCGCACCGGACGCCCGCCGAAAAAATCGGAAAGCTGTCGCTCGAACGCCAGCATCCTGGGGCCGGAAGTGATCCAGCCGGAGCGCAGCACCTCGCCGACGGCGGCGATGGCGGCTTCGTCGATATGGGGGCGGGTGAATGGCAGGAATTCGCTCATGCTTATGCCCGCGAAATGATGATGACGCCCAAGATAATCACGCCCATGCCGACCAGCTTGGTGACGCTGAAATCCTCGCCGAGCAGATATTTGGCGGCAACGGCGTTGACCACATAAGCCATCGACAGCATGGGGAAAGCGATGCTGACCGGCACGCGCGACAGCGCCAATATCCACACCACCACGCTGATGCCGTAGCAAAACAGGGCGGTAACGATGTGCCATTCGGTCATCAGTTTCCAGCCGATGGGCACGACGTTCGCCGCGCTGAACTCGAAATGGCCGATGGCGTTGGTGCCAGCCTTCATCAATATCTGCGCGGCGGCGTTGAGCATCACGCCGGCAAAGATGAGACCAAAACTGATCAGGTTCATGGCTTGACCACCACCACGACCTGATGGTCACGATAGATTTCCTGCATCTCCATTCCTTTGTCCCGCAAAATTTTCTCGGCAAACAACGGCATGATGGCATACGCCCCGGCATCGGTCTTCCACTTCGCGGCCAGCGCATCGGCAGTGGGCAGCCATTTGTACGGTTCCTGCCCGATGCCAAAGGCCATCTCGTTCTGATAATCGACCAGCGTCAGCGTGCGTTTGAGATAAAAGGGCAGGGTCTGCTCATAGTTATAGACCGAGTAGAACGGCACGTCGGGTTTGATCCGCGGCGCGATTGCTTCGGCAATGAGATGGGCCGAGCGCTCGCGCGCGATGGTGTTGTAACCGGAAGCACCTATCTGGGTCGCCAGCAATGTTGCCAGCGCCAGCACGACGATGGCAACTCCCTTGTTGCCGCGCCGCAAACCGAGCAGCGCCGCCACGAGTCCGGCCAGCCAGATCAACGTCGCGGCACCCAGCCACACCGCATATTGGCCATACATTTCCCGCTGCACCGGCGTGTCCGCAAAACGGTCGGAGTAAGCCGCAACGCCCAGCAGCGCCAACAATAGCGGCAATACCGGCACCAGCAGCCAGAAGGTGCGGCGCGGCGTCATGTCTGCCAGTTGCTTGCCCATCAACAGGGCCAGCGCAGGAAACATCGGCAACAGATAGGACGGCAGTTTGGAACTGGAGAGGGTGAAGAACACATAGATGAACACCGCCCACACCAGCAGGAAACGCTCCGGGCTGAACCTGCGCACCTGTCCCGCGCTGCCGCGCCAGGTGCGCAGCAACGCATCGGCCATCAGCAGCGTCCACGGCAGCATACCGAGCAACAGCACCGGCACGAAGTAGTGCCACGGCTGGTAGCGCCCGTGCACCTTGGTGGTGAAGCGCTCGAAGTGTTCGTGAATGAAAAAGAACTGGAAAAATTCCGGATTGGCGCGCATCACCAGCACGAACCACGGGACAGCGACGAGCATAAAAACCAGCAGCCCGCCGACCCAGTGCATGCGCAACCAGACCGCGACATCGCGGTTGAACAGTGAATACAGGAACAGCGCCGCGCCCGGCAGGATCACCCCCATCAGTCCTTTGCTCAATACCGCCAGCGCCAGCGCGGCCCAGGCCAGCAGCATCCAGTTGCGGCGGTAGACCTGGGCGGATTTCTGTTGGGCGAGCAGCAGGGAAAAAATGCCGAGCGTGATGAAAAAAGTCACGCCCATGTCGAGCGTGTTGATGTGCGCCATCAGCGCGTACAGGCTGCTGCTGCCGAGAATCAGCGCGGCATACAGACCGGCTTCGCGCCCGAACAGGCAGGTGCCGGTGAACCATGCCAGCAACACCCCGGCCAGGCCGGTCAGCGCGGTCCACAGGCGGGATGTCCATTGATGCTCGCCGAACACTTCATACGCCACGGCGGTGGCCCAGTATTGCAGCGGCGGTTTTTCGAAATATTTCAGATCGTTCAGGCGCGGCGTGACCCAGTCGCCGCTGGCCACCATCTCGCGCGGAATCTCGGCGTAACGGCCTTCATCCGGCTTGATCAGGTAACGATATTCCAAATTGCCGAACCAGATGACCACCAAAGCGAGCAACAGCAGCCATAGCGTGCGGCGGGAGAGGGAAGGATTCATTGTCGCGGCGAATGAAGGAAACGGTCGCGGATTTTAACCCGGATAATCCTGAAACCTCAGTTCAATCCGCAGATTTCGCAGATTAACGCAGATTTTCAAAAAGCTTGTTAACGAGTATCACATCACCCGAAAGGTGTGCCGGGAATCCTGGATTACTTGATGTTTAATCTGCAAAAATCTTCGTAATCTGCGGACAACTACGTTTTTTAGGTTTAACCCACATCAACCCTGCGTTTCCCGCACCTCGACTCTGGCACCCCCTTCGGCAAAGGTGAGTTGCAGGCGATCTCCGGTTTTAATTGCCGCACTGCTGCGCACGATGTTGCCTGCCGCATCGCGCACCAGGCTGTAACCGCGCGCCAGCACCTGCTGCGGATCAAGGTGTTGCAGATGCTGGTGCAGGGTGCGCAGGCGCGCCTCATCGCGATCGAGCGTGTGCGCCGACACGGTGGTCAGACGCCGCCGCGCTGTCTGCCAGCGCCACTGCGCCCGCTGCAATACAGCCGACTGGGTCAATCGCATACGACGCTGCAGCGCCAGCAACTGTTCACGTTGCTGCCCCAGCCGCTGCGCCGGATGCACCAGCCGCCGCTGCAGATAATCCAGTTGCTGCATGCGCCGCTCGAACTGGCGCAGGACAGCCTGCGCCAGATGCCTTTGTTGTTGCGCCAGACGATGGCGCAACGCCTGCCGGTCCGGCACCACCGCCTGCGCGGCCGCGGTCGGCGTCGCCGCGCGCAAATCGGCGACGAAGTCGGCAATAGTGAAATCGGTCTCGTGCCCCACCCCGCTCACCAGCGGAATGCTGCCGGCGGCAATCGCGCGCGCCACCACTTCTTCGTTGAACGCCCACAGGTCTTCGATGCTGCCGCCGCCGCGGCAGACAATGAGCACGTCGCACTCGGCGCGCCGGTTCGCCGTGGCGATCACCTGCGCGATCTTCTGTCCCGCATCGGTGCCCTGCACCGGCACCGGATACAGCACGACAGGCACATTCGGCATGCGGTTCGCCAGGGTGCGCAGCACATCGCGCAGGGCCGCCGCCTGCGGCGAGGTCACGATGCCGATTTGTCGCGGTAATTGCGGCAGCTCGCGTTTGTGTGCGGCATCGAACAACCCCTCGCCTTCCAGCTTGGCTTTCAACCTTTCGAACGCCTCGAACAGCGCCCCCAGCCCCGCCGGGCGCATTTTTTCCAGCGTCAGTTGAAAGTCGCCGCGCGCCTCATACAGGGTCGCCAGCGCCTGCACCTCGATCTGCATGCCGTTCGCCGGGCGAAAATCCAGATACTGGCTTTTGTGGCGGAACATCACGCAACGCACTTGCGCCTGCTCATCCTTGAGCGAGAAATACCAGTGGCCGGAGGCGGCAGCAACGAAATTGGAAATCTCGCCGCGCACCCACAGCAGCGGCAAGCCGCCCTCGATCAGCTGCTTGGCGGCGCGGTTCAGCTCGCCCACGCTGACGATGCTGTTTTTGTCAAAGGGTGCCAAGGCAATCAGCGGCCGCGCGCATCGCCCCAGCGCAGCGGGGTGCGATCATCGCCGAGATAGTAAGTCGAGCCGGTCTTGTGCTCGACGTAGTAATCCGGCGACACGATCGCTTCCTCGAACGTCATGCCCGGGCTGATGCGGGTGTATTGCAGCAGGATGCTGCGGATGACTTTCGCGTCGCGGCAGACTTGCGATCCGCGGGTGATCCAGGTCGGGCCGATGATCTCCGCGCCGGCTTCGATGCACACGCCGGAGTCGATATACACCGGCCCTTCGATCCGGACGTGGTCCCAGTCAATGCGCGTGTTGATGCCAACCCAGATACCGGGTTTGACTTGCGTGCCGGGCATCTGCATGTGCGCGACTTCGCCATTCAGCACTCGCTGCAGCACTTCCCAGTAGTCGGCCACATGACCGATATCGATCCAGTTGAACTCGCGCTTCTGCGCATAGAACGGCATGCCTTTTTCGGCCAGCATGGGGAACAACTGGCTGCCGATATCGAATACCTGCCCCGGCGGGATCAGGTCTATCACTTCCGGCTCGAAGATGTAGATGCCGGTGCTGGCGAAACAGGAACGCGCCTCTTCCGGTTTGGGTTTTTCCTGGAAGGCGATGATGCGCCCGGCGCTGTCGGTTTCGACCACGCCGTAATTCCCGACCTCGGTGCGCGGCACTTCCAGGGTGATGACGCTGGCCATCGCCTTCTTCGTCCTGTGTTCCGCGACTGCCGCCGCAATGTCGAGGTCGATCAGCGCGTCCCCGCACAGCACGATGGTGGTGGTATCGAAGAAGCCGCCGAAATCCTGGATCTTGCGCATGCCGCCGGCCGAGCCCAGCGACTTCGGGGTGATCTCGCCATACTCATACACACCCTCGTAGGAGTAGCCGATCTGCACCCCCCAGGTGCTGCCGTTGCCAAAATAGTTCTCGATCTTCCAGTGCTTGTAGGCGACATTGACCATGATCTCGTCCACGCCATAGCGCGCCAGGTGTTCGACCAGATATTCCATCACCGGCTTGCCCAGAATCGGGATCATCGGTTTGGGCAAATCCTGCGTCAGCGGTCTGACCCGCGTGCCCTGCCCGGCGGCAAGGATCATGCCTTTGATCTTGTTCAATTGACTGCCCCCTGTGATTTGGCGTGCGGCGATTTTACACGGATGGAATGCAAATGACCCGCCACAGTGGGCGCACTGAAAAAAAGGCGGCCTTGTGGCCGCCTAAAATCCAAAACTCAACGATCAAAAAATCTCCGTTCCGGTGAACGATGCCTGCTACACATGGAATATCTCGCCGTAGGGAGTTATATTCAAATCGCTCAACATGATTGCGCTCAATACAAAGGCAGTCTGGGAAGCGGCGGACGTCGAATCGCCGTCGTACACCACCAGTGTGTCCGCGCCAGTATTGTTCGCTGTAAAGACATTTGCAACCAACCCACCCTGTACCGCGAAGTAACCCTGGTCGGTGACCTGGCCATTTGCCGGGGTAGAGATAAGATTAAACCCACTGAAATTCTGCTGATCGAAAATATCAATAACATCACCTGCACCAAAGTCGTTGATGAGATCCAACGCACCGCCCGCGAAAGTAAAGGTGTCGCCATTGCTGACCCCCACCCCCCCATTTTCGGCAAAAGCGACCACCGTGGAATCACCCTGGGCGAAGTCGAAATAGTTGGCAAGCCCTATACCGCCGGAAATGGTATCCCCCCCGGCGCCGCCTTCAATATCTGCATCAATGGAGCCAGCGGTAATCGTGTCGTTGCCCGCACCGCCAGCGATAAATTCGACTGCCACCCCCGCCAGATCCATGGTGTTATCGCCCGAACCGCCAAACGCCGCCATAACGCCAGGCGGTATTGAAGAGGCGTTTCCGTTCAAATCCTCAATATCATCGCCAATGGTCGCCAGCAGCCAGTCGGACGGCTGCAGTGCAGGGGAGAAGTCAAATGTGACGACATTCTCTGTGATCGAGGATACTGTCGCGATATCTGGGCCAGCACCGTTCAATTTAAAACTGGTTGGTGTACCGCCATTGCTTGTCACATTCTCGGTATAAGCGAACTGGATTGAACTGGCGGTAAAAGGGGGGAGTTGCGTGATTTCCGGGCCGGTGGTGTCCACCAGTTGCACCACGTTCACCAACGGATTGGCGACCGATACCACATCCAGCACGCCATTCACATCGCCCGGTATCAGATTAGTGGCATTGGTGTTAAACACAATCGTGCTGCCGTCCGCCGAGATGCGCGATCCGCCGCTGCTTCCACCTGTTGCCTGCCCGCCCGCTGCATCCAGGTTTACCCGCGCGATGTTGAAAATAAAATGGATAGGGGCATATTCATCGACCGCAGCGAGGCGGAAGCCACAACGCTGCTGAAGGCACTCAACCAATATGAACGTGAAGTGTCCGTTCTTAAGGACGGACACGAGGTGGAAAAATATCGCATTGGCATGTGGCGCGCCGATCCACTTGCAAAACGCAGCATGGCAAATTTGCGCTGTTCCGATTTTTCCAAATGGCGAGATAACCGACTGAAGCAATTGGCACCATCCACCGTCCGCAAAGACCTTGCTGTCATCTCCCACCTGTTTACAGTAGCCATAAAGGAATGGGGATTTGCCGCGCAGCGTGGATGGTAGAGTGTTTCCAACAACTGCCAGCGCAGTCAAACAAGCATTCGTTCGCACCTGCAAACGCGCAGGTATCGAGAATTTCCACTTTCACGACTTGAGGCATGAAGCCGCTACCCGCTTGGCTGAAAAGCTCACGATGCACGAGCTAATGAAAGTTACGGGGCATAAGGACACAAGGTTGTTGGCACGCTATTACCACCCCAGGGCTGAAGATTTGGCCAAAAAGCTAGGTTGATAAACCCAAGCGCAAGGGTATAATCAGCCGATGCCAACCCTGCTAAACATCAACGGCTTTCGCATCATCATTTGGCCAGATGATCACCAGCCGCCCCATGTCCATGTCTTTAGAGGCAGAGGGGAAGCCAAAATTTTGATTGGCAATGATAACGAACCGCCGCGATTGATGACCATTTACGGATTAAGCAAACAGGAAGCGCGGAATGCTTGGACTATGGTGGCCGAACATCAAGATGAGCTATTAACCGCCTGGAGGTGCATTCATGGCAACTTGGACAATTAATAACAATGATCTGGACGACCAGATAAAACAAGCCAAAAGGGCAGGTGTCGTCGCGCTTGAAAACGAACCCAGAGCGAGTGCTGCGCGTTACAGCCCATCGCGCCGTCAAGTAATTGTTGAACTAACCAATGGCTGCTCCTTCATCTTTCCAGTGGACAAAGCACAAGGCTTGGCAGGCGCATCAAACAAAGACCTGGCTGACGTGAAAGTGCTTGGTCAAGGATTCGGTTTGCACTGGGAAAAGCTGGACGTTGATTTGAGCATTCCCGCACTGGTGGTTGGCTTATTTGGCAGCAAAGCGTGGATGCAGGAACTCGCCCGTCGTGGCGGCGCATCAACCTCGCCAGCCAAAGCCGCCGCAGCACGTAGCAATGGGGCAAAGGGTGGTAGGCCGAGAAGGACGGCTTAAATGATTGGCGCGTACTATATACATCCATATCAGCCGGGATGGCACGACGATAGAGGCCCGCGAGAAAGCAGCGAAGAAGATGGAAGCGCCGGAAACGGCGCCTGCCGTGGCAAAGAAACGGGGTCGTCCGCGGAAGAATGAGGCCCGCGATGGGTTGACTGCGCAGTTAACGCAACTGCCGCCAAAAACCTACCTCCCATCGAACCACTGCTCCCAGCGCGCCGCCTGTTTGCTGATGGCCTCCAGGCGCGCAGACAGCTCGGTCAGCGCGCCGTGGGAAATGAATTTCAGCTTCCACGACAGCAGCAGGAAACCGCGCACCACCTCCACCCCGGCCCGCATCCGGCGCAGATGGGCGGCGCCCTCGGCACATCCGGCAGTACTTTTCTTGTCAGTCGCGTTAGCCAGCACGATCAGGCGCAGGCATTCCGCCAACTCCGCCAGGATGCGCTCCCCCACGGCAAAACGAAACGGCTTGGGCAGATTATTGTGCATCGGGTAATACAACTGGAGCAGCGTCAGCACATCGGCGAAAATCTGCGGATGCTTGAATTCACGTTCCATCAGAACGCATGACCGAAACCGACATGACCCGGCAAACGATCGCCCGCCAGTTGTTTGCATGCGCCGCCGACGCCGGCAATAGCGAACACAAGCGCGCCCGCTTCATCGAGCTGCCCCGGCTGGTGCTCGAACAAGCCGCCGCCATTGCCGAAGGCCGATACCAGCCGCAGCCCTTCACCGTGTTTGCCGTCACCGACCCCAAGCTGCGGGAGATATTCGCCCCGGACTTTGCCGACCGGCTGGTGCAGCAATGGCTGGTGCGC
>CAYTZF010000181.1:0-2273 GCA_964442265.1 uncultured Sideroxydans sp. | reverse complement strand
CACCCTGTATTCCACGCTCAAGAGTCTGGCGACGCCGGAAGTGAATGTATGCACGCTGGAAGATCCGATCGAAATGGTGGAGCCCGCGTTCAACCAGATGCAGGTGCAGCCAGGCATCGACCTGGGCTTCGCCGAGGGGGTGCGCGCCCTGATGCGGCAGGATCCGGACATCATCATGGTGGGCGAGATACGCGATCTGGAGACCGCCGACATGGCGATCCAGGCCGCCCTCACCGGCCACCTGGTGCTCTCAACTTTGCACACCAACGATGCGCCCTCCGCCATCACCCGCCTGCTCGATCTTGGTGTGCCGTCTTATTTGATCAACGCCACTCTGCTGGGCATCATGGCGCAGCGCCTGGTGCGCACGCTGTGCCCGCACTGCAAACAACCCCAGCCGGCGCAGGATAGCGACAACGAACTATGGGACCATCTGGTCGCACCGTGGAAGGCAGCCAGACCGAAGCAATTGCAGCGCCCGCAAGGCTGCCTCGAATGCCGGATGACCGGCTATTCCGGGCGTATCGGCATCTACGAAATCCTGCTCATGTCACCGGAACTGCGAAAAATCATCAGCGCCGAAACCAATATTGCCGCACTGCGCGAACAGGCCAACCGCGAAGGGATGAAACCCTTGCGCATCTCCGGCGCGCAAAAGGTCGCAGCCGGACTTACCACACTGGAAGAAGTGCTAAAAACTTCTCCGCCGGCAGAGCAGAACTGATTTTATAAGGAGGAGGAAAATGTCTGTCTTGAACTCGCTTAACGAAAAATTTGCCATCGAAAACCACGTACAACTGCGCGAAATCGCCAATGGCGTGATCATCGCCGAGGTTGCCAACGCGCACGCATTATCCAATATCGTGCTACAGGGTGCGCATGTAGCCACCTTCCAGCCGCGCGGCGAGGAGCCGGTGATCTGGCTGTCGCCGAATGCGAAATTCGCGCCGGGCAAATCCATCCGCGGCGGCGTGCCGATCTGCTGGCCGTGGTTTGGCCCGCACCAGACCGACAGCAAACTGCCTGGCCATGGCTTTGCCCGCACCGTGCCGTGGGAACTGCTGGAAACCAAAGCGCTGGAAGATGGCTCGACCCTTCTGCGCTTCGGCCTGATCGGGAATGACGCCACCCGCGCCCAGTGGCCGCATCGCTCCACCGCCCAACTCGAAGTTAAGATAGGCAAGGCGTTGCGCGTGGAACTGATCACCGCCAACACCGGTACCGCGCCGTTCGAACTGGGCGAAGCCCTGCACACCTATTTCCAGATCAGCGATGTCGGCAACATGACAATACGCGGCCTGGAAGGTTGCGAGTACATCGACAAGGTCGGCGCAACTACCCGCCGCACCCAGCAGGACGGCATCGTGATCACCGGCGAAGTGGATCGCGTGTATGTCAACACCGCGGCCGATTGCGTGATCGAGGACAAGGGACTGAAGCGCGCCATCCGCATCCACAAGGAAGGCAGCCAGTCCACCGTGGTGTGGAACCCGTGGCAGGAGAAGGCCGAAAAGATGGGCGACTTCGGCGAGAAGCTGCACCGCGACATGGTGTGCGTCGAAAGCGGCAACGCGATGGAGAATGTCGTCACCGTCGCGCCGGGCGAGACCCATCGGCTGGTGGCGGTGTATAGCGTCGAAAAACTGTAAAGGCACTTGTCCGCAGATTACGCAGATTGAACAGATTTCAAAATCAAAACCTGCAAAGGTTGGGCATTCATCTGCGTGAATCTGTGTAATCTGCGGGCAAAACAAAAAGAGCCGCTTCGCAGCGGCTCTTTTTAATTGCAACGAAGAAACGGCTTAGTTCGCGCGTTTCCTGAACTCGTTGCTGCGGGTGTCGATCTCGATCTTGTCGCCGATCTCGATGAACGCCGCCACCGGCAGTTCGTAGCCGGAACCCTTCAGTTTGGCCGGCTTCATCACCTTGCCGGAAGTGTCGCCGCGCACGGCCGGCTCGGTGTATTCGATCTCGCGCACGATGGTGTTGGGCAGCTCGACCGAAATCGCCTTGCCTTCATAGAAGGTCACTTCGCATTTGTCTTCCATGCCGTCAGCCAGATAGTTCACCACGTCGCCGAGGTTCTCCTTCTCCACTTCGTACTGGTTGTATTCCTCATCCATGAACACATACATCGGATCGGCATAGTAGGAATAGGTGCATTCCTTCTTGTCCAGGATGATCTGGTCGAACTTGTCGTCGGCGCGATAGACCGCCTCGCTGGGTGTGTCGGTGAGCAAGTTCTTGAACTTGAACTTCACCACCGAACCGTT
>CAYTZF010000180.1:0-3339 GCA_964442265.1 uncultured Sideroxydans sp. | reverse complement strand
GCCCCCAGCAACAGCAACACGAAAGCCGGCACATAGCGTGCTGCCGGAATCTCCGCGCCGTTCATCCAGCGCGGGAAGGTCGTCATCAAAAAACCGAAGAAGAAGAACGGCAGCATGCCGTACATCAGCAGATAAAAATGAATCGCGGCCGGATACAGCGGCCAGGCCGTGGGCGTGCCGATCACGCCGTAACGCGCGCTCAATTCGAACAGCCACCACAGCATGGCAAAGAGCGTTTGCAGTGCGCCGCCGAAGAACATGACGCGGTGTGGTGCTGCGGTGAAGGTTTTTAGCATGATGGAAAGCGTCGTCGTGAACAGGTTGAGAAAGAATCGCGTTGTAAAGCCTATGTGCCGAAATGATCGCCAATGAGATGGCGGCGCAAAGTGGCGGCAAGCTGCCACAGGAACATGAGCAGCGCGGCGAGGGTCAGCATTATCCCTGCGTGCCAGCCCAGCCCCACCGCCAGGCCGCCGAACAGAAACAGTCCGGCTCGATATGCGCCACCCGCTCCGAGCTGCTGCCGCACCTGCCCATGCCAGGCAGTCTGCATGCCCGGGCGAAACCATACCGGCAGCAACTGGCTCATCGCGCCGGTGACCAGCGGCAGCAGAAAAGCCAGAATGAAAGCAAACAGGGTATCCGTTGAATTGACACTGCCGGATGCATGCCCTGCGCCGAACAGCAGGACGATGCAAAGACCGGTATAGGCGGCAGCGAGCGACGAGGCCGCCCCGTCACGGCGCAACATCCCGCCCGCAGACAGGTGCCGCCAAGACCGCCCCAATTGCAGTAACGGCAGCGCCCACAGCGCGCACCCCAGATAGGCCAGCGGCGCATACCAGGCCGCCCCCAGTGCAACCAATAACGTCCCGCCCAGTGCCCATTTCAGGTGCAGGCGCAAGCGGGTAGCCGCCTGCGGATCGGGCCGCGCGACGACGGTTGGCATCAGCACCTGCAACGTGGCGACTGCCGTCAGCCCAACGAAACCCAACGTATTGAGATGCAGATGAAAACGCTTCAAGGCCGGATAATGCTGCGGCCATGCCGCCATTGCGATGACCGCCAGCAACGCCAGCAGCAGGCAGCCGATTGCCGCAAGGTACCAATACAGACAGGGATGGGGGTTGCCCACCGCCACCGCCGCGCGGCGAACGATCCACGCGGCAAAGAGTACCGCCACACAAAACGCGAGCGATGCTGCGACGGCGGAAAGCTGATGCGCTGCGGCCAGCGAGAAGAACGCCAGCGCACCGGCAACCAGCATCGGCAACGGCAGCAGGCGCACAGCCCAATGCGGCGCCGCACTGCGCGAGAGTACCGGCACGAAATGACTCATCGCGCCCAGGATCAGCGGCATGACGCCGACCGCGAGGGCAAGATGGAGCACAGCAGCAGGCGCCAAAACCCGAAGCTGGAACAACACGATTGTCCCCGCAAAACTCGCCACCGCCAGCAGCGCCAAAATGATCAGCATCGTTCCCGCTCTCCCTGCCCGATGGGATTCCGGAAAATTCCGGCTCGACAGATATATTCGTTTATATAATATGCATTGTTAATGCATGTTTGATTCTACAATGCCGCGAGTCATCAACCAATGTTTTTTGCGGCACTACCCATCGCTCAAACAAGGAGATCGCCATACCAACCATTCCGGATTTCATGACCGCAGGCCGCAACGGGCACAGGCATGAACCGCGCCGGGGCCTTGCCATCGGCTTTACCGGTCAAGGCTAGAACGAAAAATCCATCCCCGCCGTCATGTTTCTGCCTGGCAGCAAAAAATACGAGTAGGCACGGGTGTCGAACAGATTGTTGACCGCGACCGTGCCACTGACGTTTTTTGTGAATGCATATCCAAGCTTGGCGTTCACCATGGTGTGCGCATCGTAGCTGCCCGGTACGCCCTCCACCACGTCGGTATTTTGCGCTGTCCAGAAAATGTGGCTGACATAGCGCGCATTCAATGTGCTTGTCCAGCGGCCTTGTTCGGCTGTCAGCCCGATGCCGGCGATGTTCTTCGGAGAATCCACCAGCCGCTTGCCAACACTCAATGGATCGGCCGCATTTTTCAATATCTCCGAGCCGATGTGGGCATAGTTGGCATTGAGCACCAGCCAATTGGTCAATCTGCCGCCGGCTGCCAGCTCGATCCCGCTGATCCCGGCCAACCCCGCATTGATACGCGTCGACTGTGTAGCCGAATCCTGCCGCACATAAATCAGGTCGCTCAACCGCGTCTCGAAGTAGGTGGCAGTCAGCCTGGTCTCTTCGCCCAATCGCACCTCACCACCCACTTCCCATGTTGTACCCCGCTCCGGCTGCAGGTTGGGGTCGCCGGTGGTCGTCCGGCCACGACTGGTCGAAGAGGTATATAGATCCTGATTGGCCGGTGCGCGAAAAGATCGGCCGAATGAGGCGCGGAGCGTGGAGGATGCGGTTGCCCGATACACCGCCGACAGCTTTGGACTGAACGCGGAAACGCTGCGCTGCGGAAAAACATTGGCACCCACCGGCGCCACAGCCGATGAATTGTCGCCCCGGGTTTCCCATTTATCCAGGCGCCCACCGAGGTAGAACATTAGCGATTCCGTTACGCCGATTTCATCCTGAACAAACAGCGAGGTCGTCGTCGATTTGCCGTTGAACGTGCTGTTCACCGTCGTGCGTGTAGCCGGATCGCGCCAGTTGGAAAGCGCGAAGATTTGCTGATTCACGGAATCCTTGTGCAGGGCAAAACCCGCCACCACAACCTGCCTTGCACCGACCGGAAAGGTCAATTCGACGGTGCCGTCGAGACCTTCGTTCGGCGTGTCCGACAGCTTGCCCGGTCCGCTGTCCCAGGTCGTCGCGGGGGTTGCACCCGCCAGCGTGAAACTGTAGGCACGCTCGATTTTCCCGATATTCATCTTCAATCGATATGCGCCATTCAAGGTTGCCTCGTAACCGGCAAAATATCGCGTATCGGTCTCGTTCAGCGGCGCGTATGACCACAGCGAAAAATCATATCCGGACAATACGACACGCTGCCCGTTGATATCCAGGATCCCGCTCGAAACAGGGGCGCCGCTTGCGGTATTGGTGAGGTAAGTATTGAAATGGGTGTACCCCACCCTGGTCTCCTCATGGTTAATGCCGGCGTACAGCTTGTCGGTTGGGTTCAAGTCATAGAACAACTTGGCGGTTGCATTGGTCGCGTGCCATGGAACCGCTCCCAGATCACCAATCAGGTAGGCCGGTGTGCCATCTCTCGTTGTGGTCGCCTGTGCGCCGGTGACTGGCGTTCCGGGCGCCCCGACTACCGGAACCTTGGTGACAAATTCGTTCACATAGCCATCC
>CAYTZF010000179.1:0-3425 GCA_964442265.1 uncultured Sideroxydans sp. | reverse complement strand
CGGATCGCCCGCGCGGGCGAACAGCAGGCGCAGATAATCGTGAATTTCCGTCACCGTACCCACTGTCGAACGCGGGTTATGCGAAGTCGCTTTCTGCTCGATGGCGATGGCGGGGGAGAGCCCCTCGATCAGATCGACATCCGGCTTCTCCATCAACTGCAGGAACTGGCGCGCATACGCCGAAAGCGACTCCACATAACGTCGCTGCCCCTCGGCATACAGGGTATCGAAAGCGAGCGAGGACTTGCCGGAGCCGGACAGGCCGGTGATTACCACCAGTTGGTTGCGCGGCAGATCAAGGCTGATGTTCTTTAGATTGTGGGTGCGCGCACCGCGTATTTTGATGGTTTCCATGGATCATGCATCGGGTTGGGCGACCTGCTAATATACGCGACTTCGAAAAAGATTCCAAAGCGCATTCATGTCTGTTCCGTCTTCCGCCATGACCCCCCTCGAACGCCGCGCCAGCATCGGTCTGGCCGGTATCTACGGTGTACGCATGCTGGGCCTGTTCATCATCCTGCCGATCTTCGCGCTGTATGCGGAGAAACTGCCGGGCGGGGAGAGTCATTTTCTGATCGGGGTCGCGCTGGGGGCATACGGGCTGACCCAGGCGATTCTGCAGATTCCGGCCGGCTGGCTGTCCGACCGTTACGGGCGCAAGCCGGTCATCGTTGCCGGTTTGCTGCTGTTTGCGGCGGGCAGTTTCATCGCGGCATCGGCGGATGATATTTACTGGATCATCGCCGGGCGCGTGATCCAGGGTGCGGGCGCGATCAATGCGGCGGTGATGGCGCTGACCGCCGACCTGACGCGCGAGGAACATCGCACCAAGGCGATGGCGCTGATCGGCATCACCATCGGCATCACGTTCTCGCTCTCCATGGTGCTGTCGCCCATCCTGTACCGTTTTATCGGCATGTCCGGTCTCTTCAGCCTGACCGGCGTGCTCGCCTTCGTGTCCATCGCGCTGGTGATCTGGTTCATCCCGCGCCCGGCCATTACACGCTTCCATTCCGACACCGAGGCCAACACCGGAAAGCTGAAAGAAGTGCTGCGCAATGCGGATCTGCTGCGCATGGATTTCGGCGTGTTCACCCTGCACGCGATCCTGATGTCGGTGTTCATGCAGGTGCCGTTCATCCTGCGCGACCTCGGGCTGGATGCACAGCACCAGTGGCAGGTGTATCTGCCGGTGATGCTGCTGGCCTTTGCGCTGATGGTGCCGCCCATCGTCATCGCGGAAAAAAAGGCCAGAATGAAAGCGGTTTTCATCCTGGCCATTGCCCTGGCGGCGCTGGCGCAACTGGGCATCCTGTTCCTGCAACACAGTATCTGGGGCGTGGCGCTGTCGCTGCTGCTGTTTTTTGCCGCCTTCAACGTGCTGGAAGCGACCCAGCCTTCCATCGTCAGCAAGATTGCGCCGCTGGCCGCCAAGGGTACGGCGATGGGCGTGTTCAGCAGTGTGCAATTTCTCGGCGCGTTCTTCGGCTCGGCCATGGGTGGTTTGCTGATGCAGCTCTACGGCGATGATGCGGTGCTACTGTTCGCGGTGGCCATGTTGCTTCTGTGGCTGGGCGTTGCCTCCGGCATGCGCGCACCGCGCGCGCTAATGACCAAAATATACTCCCTGCCGCCAATGGACGAAGCGCAGGCGCGCACCTTGCAGCAGTCTCTGGCACAATTGCGCGGCGTAAGCGAAGTGTTGGTGGCGGCGGGAGAACAGATCGCCTGTCTCAAGGTGGAGATAAACGGGTTTGATGAAGAAGCGGTTGAATATCAAGTGAAAGGGGTTTGAAATGGCATCTGTGAACAAGGCAATTTTGATCGGCAATTTAGGCAAGGACCCGGAGGTAAGATACATGCCCAGCGGCGAGGCGATCGCCAATATTACGCTGGCGACCACGGACACCTGGAAAGACAAGAGCGGCACCAAGCAGGAGCGCACCGAGTGGCACCGCGTTTCCTTTTTTGGGCGGCAGGCCGAGGTGGTGGGCGAATACCTGAAAAAAGGTTCGCCGATTTATGTCGAGGGCCGAATCCAAACGCGAAAATGGCAGGATAAGGAAGGTCATGACCGGTACACCACCGAGATTGTGGCTGACCGCATGCAGATGCTTGGCGGAAAATCCTCCGGTGGCGGCAGTTTTGAAGTGATGGAAAATCAATCGCCCGCACCGGCACGCGGCGCGCCAGCGGCCAAACCCGCCGCCGCTCCGGCAGGTAAGAGTAATTTTGACAATTTTGACGACGACATTCCATTCTAAAATCGTCATGCAGCACCCGTGAGCAAAGCATTCACCCGCGACAACGATGCCGACGACGATGAAGAGTCGGTGTCGTTGCCCGCCATTCCCGCCGGCAGCAAAAACTACATGACCCCTGCGGGTTACCGCCGCCTCAGACAAGAGTACCTGCAGTTGCTCGATGTGGAGCGCCCGGCGCTGGTGCAGACTGTGCATTGGGCGGCGTCCAACGGCGACCGTTCCGAGAACGGCGACTACATCTATGGCAAAAAGCGCCTGCGCGAGATCGACCGCCGCCTGCGTTTCCTCGCCAAGCGCATGGAAAATTCCGAAGTGATCGACCCGGTGCAGCGCAAGGGCTGCGAGCAGGTTTTTTTTGGCGCATCGGTCACGCTGCTGCATGAGGATGGCGCGGAACGCACCTACAGCATCGTCGGCATTGACGAGGCGGATGCGGGCAGGGGGTTAATCAGTTGGGTGTCGCCGCTGGCGAGGGTGCTGCTCAAGACACGCGAAGATGATGTCGTGATGCTGCCGCTGCCCGGCGGGGTGGAAGAGCTGGTGGTGGTCAGGGTGGAATACTGCGCCATCGACTTCGACTGAAAGAATACCCATGAAATTTCTCAAATCCGAATTGCCCATCGCCATCGCGCTCATCGTGCTCGGGCTGGGTCTTGCCCTGGAGCATGGCGCAGTCGCGCATGGTGGCATCATGTTGTGGGGGCTGTTGGGAGTCATCCTCGCCGTGATCATCGGCGTCGCCTTCCGCATTGCGCACCATGCCGAGGTGCTGGCGGTGCGCCTCGGTGAACCGTACGGCACGCTGATCCTGACTCTGGCGGCGGTGTCGGTGGAGGTGGTGATCCTGGTGGTGCTGCTGCAGGGCGCGCCGAATCCGACGCTGGCACGTGACACAGTGTTCGCGGCGGTGATGTTCGACATCAACGGCATCCTCGGCCTGGCGGCCATCGTGGGCGGACTCAGACATGGCCAGACCAAGTACAACATTTCCTCCGCCAATTCCTTTGTCGCCATGCTGCTGGTCGCCATCGGCATCGGCATGTTCATCCCGGATTTTGTGCCGGATGCGCAGTGGCGGATTTACTCGATCTTCTCGGTGTTCACCATGGCGGTGATGTATGCCGCCTTCCTGCGCCTGCAAACGGTGGAGCATCGCAC
>CAYTZF010000178.1:0-7822 GCA_964442265.1 uncultured Sideroxydans sp. | reverse complement strand
TGACGTAGTTCGTGCTGCTGCCGGAGGAATGGCGGTGGTGCCAGAAAAACAGGCAGGTGAGATTGTCGGAGGAATCTCGGTAAAGACTCTAAGAAACCATAGAGACGAAGGAAAAGAACTGCTACCAACTATTGAGATCGGCGGTCGCCGGTATGTCTGTATCTCCGATATTGCTGAATTCATTGACCAACGACGGCCCAAATCTATTCCATTAACATCATCAATTACCGCGCTTCCAGTTGACCAACTGCCAAGACGGGTCGGTCGCCCCAAAAAATCCGAGTTACGAAAAGCTATGGACTTGCCTGATCGTACCCTACGATCTTGAACTGAGCCTCATACCTATCCACCGCAAACGCGGTACAAGCAATGATCCAGCTATCAGTATCAATAGGCTTCAGTATTGAGTGCCGGGATGGCTTGCGTCTGATTCAGAGACAAAACGGGGACAGTTGCGTCGGGATACGGCGGGACATTCGGGGACAAAACGGGGACACTGATGGAAAATTTTGGCAATATTCCATAGGTAAGGGGGCTTGAGAATTAATATTTTGGCATGTGGGCTTTATAAATAAAAAACCCGTAAAGCATTGAGCTATACGGGTTTTTATTTTGATACTGGCGGAGAGGGCGGGATTCGAACCCGCGGTGGGGTATTACCCCACACACGCTTTCCAGGCGTGCGACTTAAACCGCTCATCCACCTCTCCGAAAGGGCGCGCAGGATAAACCAGAACGGGGTTTCAGGCAATTAGAAATGGTCGCGCCAGTTGCGCAGTGCGGTGAATGTGCCCAGTTCGCTGCGGCAGGGCCAGCCGTGTGTGCGCAGGATCTTTAACAAGGCGGGTTGCCGGAGGCGCAGAAAGGGATTGGTGGCTTTTTCCAGACCGATGGTGAAAGGTACGGTGGGTTGATTGGCAGCACGCCGTTCGCGCGTCTGCCCGATACGTTGCAGGATGTCCGGGTTGTCGGGTTCGCAGGCGAGGGCGAAAGGCAGGTCGAACGCGGTGTATTCATGCGCGCAATACACCAGGGTGTCATCGGGAAGCATCGCCAGACGCTGCAACGAGTGATGGAGCTGTTCCGGTGTGCCTTCAAAATTGCGCCCGCAGCCGGCACCGAACATGACGTCGCCGCAAAACACGGCGTCCGGCGTGACATAGGCAAGGTGATCGCTGATATGTCCCGGCACTTCCCAGATGCGGAATTCGATGGCGGGTGCGGTCAGCAGCAGTTGATCGTTCTCGCGCAAGGGATGCGTGATGTGCGGATTCTTCGGATGGCTGCGTCCGTACACCGGCACGTTATATACTTCGCGCAATTCGGCGATGCCGCCGATGTGGTCGTGATGACGGTGGGTGCACAGGATGGCGCTGAGGCGCAATCCGGTGCGGCGCAGGAAATCGAGCACCGGGGCGGCTTCGCCAGGATCGACGATGGCGACATGGGCGTCATCATGGATCGCCCAGATGTAGTTGTCTTGCAGGGCGGGGATGGCGGTGATGTTCAACATGATGGGGTCAGCGGGTTCGATGCCTAATTCTAAAGTAATTGCGCAAAGCTTGAGCGAATGGTTCGCCACGGAGCAGGGTGGCTATGTGCTGCGGCGCGAGCGGGATTATTTTGACCGGACGGTGGCGGATATTTTCGGCTACAACGCCCTGCAACTGGGGCTGCCGGAGCATGATTTTTTATCCAATAGCCGCATGCCATTGCGCTTTACCGCGGGCAATCAGCCGGGCAATGCGGTGCGCCTGATCTGTGCCGAGTTGCCGTTTGCCAGCGTCAGCCTCGATCTGGTGGTGATGCCGCATTTGCTTGAGTTTGCCGAGCATCCGCATCAGATTCTGCGCGAGGCGGAGCGGGTGCTACTACCCGAGGGGAGTCTGATCCTCAGCGGCTTCAATCCGTTCAGTCTGTGGGGCATGCATCGCGCGTTGGGACGCAAGCAGGGCGTACCCTGGAACGGTCATTTCATTACCTTGCCCCGCCTGAAAGACTGGCTGGCATTGTTGGGATTCGAGGTGGTGGGCGGGCGTTTTGCCGCCTATGCTCCGCCCTTTCGCCAGCAAAAGTGGCTGGAGCGTGCGTCGTTTATGGAGCGTGCAGGTGATCGCTGGTGGGCGGTTAGCGGTGGCGTGTACTTTCTGCACGCGGTGAAACGGGTGCCGGGGATGCGCCTGATCAAACCCAGATGGAATGAGGGGTTGGTGCGCAAGCTGTTGCCTGCGGCACCCAAGTTAAACAAGGGAGCCCGGAAAGTGGAACACAATGAGTGAGGTAGTGGAGATTTTTAGCGATGGTGCATGCAAGGGCAATCCCGGCATCGGCGGCTGGGGCGCGTTGCTGCGCAACAAGGGCAAGGAACGCGAGTTGAGCGGCGGCGAGGCGCGCACCACCAACAATCGCATGGAGTTGATGGCGGCCATTTCGGCGCTGGAAACCCTGACGCGCCCCTGCAAAGTGCGTTTGCATACCGACTCCAAATACGTGCTGCAAGGCATCACCGAATGGTTGCCGGGCTGGAAACAGCGCGGCTGGAAAACCGCCGGCAAACAACCGGTGAAGAATGACGATCTGTGGCGCAGGCTGGATGCCGCCACCGCTCGTCACCAGATCGAGTGGATCTGGGTTAAGGGACATGCCGGACATAACGGCAACGAGCGTGCCGATGCACTGGCGAATCGCGGGGTCGAAGAAATGAGGGGGCGGGCATGAGACAAGTGGTGCTGGATACGGAAACGACGGGTCTCGATCCCAAACAGGGGCACCGCATCATCGAAGTGGCGGCGATCGAGCTGGAGGGGCGCAAGGTTTCCGCGCGCAACTTTCACCGCTATCTCAACCCCGAACGCGAAATCGACGAGGGCGCGGCGGCGGTGCACGGTCTGACCCTGGATCGTCTGCAGGATGAGGCGAAATTTGTCGAGATCGCGCCCGCTTTGCTTGAATTTCTTGACGGCGCGGAACTGATTATCCACAACGCGCCGTTCGATCTGGGTTTTCTGAACAGCGAGCTGGAGCGCATCGGTTTGCCCGCATTAAACAACCCGGTGATTGATACGCTCAGGGTGGCGAAGGAGTTGCATCCGGGCAAAAAGAATAATTTGAACGCGCTGTGTGATCGCTACCAGATCGACAATTCGCATCGCACCCTGCACGGCGCGCTGCTGGACACCGAGCTGCTGGCCGAGGTCTATCTGGGGATGACGCGGGGGCAGGAGAGTCTGCTGGGCGAGATCGACGTGGCCTGGGCCGGGGACCATGATCCGCAAGGCGGCCGGATTGAATTGACGGTGCGCGTGCAGGAAGCCGGCGCGGACGAGTTGGCGCAACACGAAGAACAGTTGAACGAAATCGACAAGGCGAGCAAAGGGACATGCGTGTGGAAGCAACTTTTATTGAACGGTTTGGCGCGGTGAGATGCGCATGAAAGTCGCGGTATGCAGCACCCAACCCTATGATCGCGAGTCGCTACAGGCGGCGAATGCGGTGTTCGGCCAGCAGTTGGTGTTTTTTGAGGAGCGACTGAGCACGAAGACGATCGCCTTGTTCGCCGGTTATCCCGTGCTGTGCGCCTTCGTCAACGACCGTCTGGATGCGGAGGTGTTGCAAGCCCTGTCGGATCGGGGTTTGCTTCTGGTGGCGCTGCGCTGCGCCGGATTCAACAACGTGGATATTGAGGCGGCACAGCGGCTGGGAATTTGCGTGGCGCGCGTTCCCGCCTATTCGCCGCACTCGGTTGCCGAACACACCCTTGCCCTGATGCTGGCCCTGAACCGCAAGACACACCGCGCTTACAACCGCATCAGGGATGGCAATTTTTCCCTGCACGGATTGCTTGGATTCGAATTGCGCGGACGCACGGTTGGCATCATCGGGACCGGCCGCATTGGCCAGGCAGTGGCGGAAATAATGCGCGGTTTCGGCTGCAATATGCTGGCTTACGACATCGCGCAAAATCCGGCATGCAGTGCGCTTGGCGTGAATTACGTCGGGCTGGACGAGCTGTATCGCGCCAGCGATATTATTACCCTGCATTGCCCGCTCAACCAGCAGACCCGCCACCTGATTGACGCCGCCGCGCTGGAGCGCATGAGGCGCGGGGTGATGCTGCTCAATACCAGCCGTGGCGCGGTGGTGGACACGGCGGCGGTGATTGCCGCGCTGAAATCCGGCCAAGTCGGATACCTCGGAATGGACGTGTATGAACAGGAGGGTGACCTGTTCTTTCGCAACCTTTCCGAGCAAGTGATTCAGGATGATATTTTTGAACGGTTGCTGACCTTTCCGAATGTTCTTATCACCGGCCATCAGGGATTTTTTACCACGGAGGCGCTGGCCAGCATCGCCGCAACAACCCTGCAAAATATCCGCATTTTTGAACAGGGCGGACAATGCCAGAATGAAGTCACCTGCGCCTTGTTGCGATGAACACGCTCGCCCGCAATCGGGACGCAGTCATTATCGGTGCCGGCGCGGCCGGTATGATGTGCGCCCTCACCGCCGCGCAACAGGGTCGTTCCGTGCTGTTGATCGACCATGCCAAAAAGCTGGCGGAAAAGATTCGCATTTCCGGCGGCGGACGCTGCAACTTCACCAATCTTAATGCCGGTCCGGAAAACTTCATTTCCCGCAACCCGCATTTCTGCCGCTCCGCCCTTGCGCGTTTCACCCCGCAACACTTTATTGCCATGCTGCAACGCCACGGCATCGGCTACCACGAGAAGACGCCGGGGCAGTTGTTTTGCGACGACGGGGCGGAAGCGATTATTGCCATGCTTAAATCGGAATGCGAGGCGGCAGGGGTTTGCTGGAGCGTACCGTGCGAGGTCACACGGATTGAGCGTGGCGGGAGGTTCCGGTTGGCGACTTCGCGCGGCAGCTATCAAACGGCGGCGCTGGTGGTTGCCAGCGGCGGCCTGTCGATTCCGAAAATCGGGGCGACCCCGTTCGGCTACAAGATTGCCGGACAGTTTGGGCTACCGGTCACCCAACTCAAACCCGGATTGGTGCCCTTGAGTTTTCACCCGGCAGAATGGGCGCCGTACGCCGATCTCGCCGGAGTGTCGCTGGAAGTGCGGGTAAGCCTGGACAAACATCATATACGCGAAAATTTGTTGTTTACCCACCGCGGCCTGAGCGGTCCCGCCATTTTGCAAATTTCCTCCTACTGGGAACCGGGCCATCCGCTTGCCATCGACTTGCTCCCCGATTGCGACCTGCCGGAATTATTCGTGCAACAGCGCGCCAGCAAGATGCTGTTGGCCAACTTTCTGGCGCAATATCTGCCACGGCGGCTGGCCGAAATCATTACCGTACAATGGGCGCAGAACAAACCGGTCAACCTGTGTGCCGAAAAAGATTTAAAACGGTTGGTGGAACGGGTGAAAAACTGGCAGATCACGCCGACCGGGACTCTCGGCTATGCCAAGGCGGAAGTGACCTGCGGCGGGGTGGATACCCGTGCGCTATCCTCGAAAACCATGGAATGCAAAGAAATTCCGGGGCTGTATTTCATCGGCGAGGTGGTTGATGTGACGGGACAGCTTGGCGGTTACAACTTTCAGTGGGCATGGGCGTCGGGCCATGCAGCCGGGATGGCGATAGGAGAGGCGGGCGATCATGGCGGTGGAAACTGAACTCAAATTATCGATTGCGGCCGAGCACTTGCCGCGGCTTCGACGGCATCCTTTGCTGCGTGCGCGGACGGTTGGACGCGCGCGCACGATGCATATTTACAGCGTGTATTACGACACACCGGCGCTGAAGTTGCACCGCCATGAGATGGCGCTGCGGTTGCGCCGCTACGGCAAGCGCTGGGTGCAGACCCTGAAAGGCGGCGGCCAGGCCAGCGCGGGTTTGCACCAGCGCAACGAATGGGAGATGCCGGTCGCCGCCGGGCAGCTCGATTTCGCCGCCCTGGCTGAAAGCGGAGCGGTGTTGCCGCGCGGCGCGCGCAAGCAATTGCAACCGCTGTTCGTCACCGATTTTTCGCGCACGGTCCGGTTGATTGATTTCGAGGGCGCGCGCATCGAACTTTGCATGGATCGCGGCCAGGTTCGTGCGGGCAAAGCGACGCATCCGATTTCCGAGCTGGAGCTCGAACTTAAATCCGGCGAGCCGCTGCAACTGTTCAGGTTGGCGCTGGCGCTGCTTGAAATTGTGCCCTTGCGCGTCGAGCACACCAGCAAGGCGGAATACGGCTACCGCCTGTTTGCGCCCGTCATGCCGCAACCGGTCAAGGGCGGATTCCCCTCGCTGCACAAGGCACAGAGCGCAAGCAGCGCGTTGCAGGCTTTGATCGGCGCCTGTCTGTCGCATGTTCAGGACAATGTGCCCGGCGCGCTGCAGCGGGCAGACGAAGAATATCTGCACCAGTTGCGCATCGCCTTGCGCCGGCTGCGTGTCGTGCTGGCGATTGCACGGGGTTTTCGGGACGATGCGGAAACCTCTGCCCTGAAGCGGGAGGTGGCCGGTTTGGGCGCAGTCCTGGGGCGGGCGCGTGAATGGGATGTGCTCGTCACCCAGACCCTGCCCGCGATTCGCGCCCGTCATCCGCAAGAAAACGGATGGGATGGACTGCTACGGCAATGCGCGCGCAAGCGCGCGTCAGCGCGGGACAAGGCCGGGCAAAATCTGGCGTCGGCCGACTTTCAGCGCATGTTGTTGCGCTTTGGAGCCTGGCTGTATGGGGAGCAATGGGCCGAATCCACGATTTCGCCCAAGCGTTTTGCGCGCCGAAAGCTGCAAAGACTTCACGCGCGAGTGCACGAACTGGCACTGACCGGGAATGAAGATACCGCCCGCCTGCACAGCTTGCGCATCGCCTGCAAAAAACTGCGCTACAGCGCCGAAATGTTTGGCCCGTTGCTGTCGCAAGGCGGCAAGGCCTATCTGGCGAAGCTGGCGGCAGTGCAGGACGCGTTGGGCGCGTTGCATGACATCGCGATTGCCGATCAACTGTTGCGGCAGTTGGGTGGGCGCCAGCGGCGCGCTACACTCGCTACGGTTCACGCCGCGCTAAAAGATGACCAGGCGCACCGTGTCGCGGTTTTTTACAAAGCCTGGCGGCGCTTTGCGCAACAGGACGGATTCTGGAATTGATTCGTTTTTGACCCGCCGTGATCGGGCGCAACAAATTAAAGGATCGCTATCAATGAGCAAAAAAAAGAACCCCTTGCGCGTTCCTGTTACGCAGGGTTTGAAAGATATCTACGCCATGGATATGCATCTCCCCTACCGCGCCGCGTGCGAGGGACGGTTCAGCGTGACGGCTTTCGGCCGTCTGGCGGCGGCGATTTCCGTGGTGCGCACGGCATTGGCGGAAAAGAACACGCGGATTACCGATGCGGTGCCGATTCTCGACGCGGCAATCGGTATCTTGCTTGAGATCAGAAAGCGCGGCGACCAGACCGGGGTGTGGGAAATCACCCCGGAAGAGCGTCCCGGGGTGTTGGCCGGTATCGGGGTGGCCGAGGCGTGTATCGGCGTGCTGGATGTGGCATTGCTGGCACAGACGGCAGTAATCCTGCAGCAGCAGCTGGCGCAGGAATAATCGCGGCAGGAAGTTGACAAACAAGACTGGAGGCGCGACCCAGAGTCGAACTGGGCTGATCGGATTTGCAATCCGGTGCATAACCGCTTTGCTATCGCGCCGTGATGCTGTTTGAAAGAGAAAGGAAAGCGACCGGCTTTGCCTAAAATTTGGAGCGGGAAACGAGATTCGAACTCGCGACCTATACCTTGGCAAGGTATCGCTCTACCAACTGAGCTATTCCCGCAAAATTGAGGGTTCGCATTATATTGATTAAGCCGATGC
>CAYTZF010000177.1:0-3134 GCA_964442265.1 uncultured Sideroxydans sp. | reverse complement strand
CGCGCTCGGGGATGAAAGCCATCTGCGCCACGATGCCGACCCCCAGCCCCAGTTCGACATAGGTCTTGATCACATCGGCATCGATGGCGGTGAGCGCGATGTTGGGTTCGATTCCGGCCTCGCTGAACGCCTGATTGATCTTGTTGCGCCCGGTGAAAGCGAAGTCGTAGGTGATGAGCGGATATTGCGCCAGTTTCTTCAGGGTCAGCCGTTTCTCCAGCAGCAGCGGATGTTTGGGCGGCACCACCACGCAGTGATGCCATTCGTAGCAGGGCAGGGTGACCAGCTCGTCGTACAGCGCGATGCTCTCGGTGGCGATGCCGATGTCCGCTTCGCCGCTCAATACCATCTCGGCAATCTGGGTCGGGCTGCCCTGATGCAGGCCGAGTTTGACTTCCGGGTAGCGCTGGGTGAATGCCTTGATGACTTGCGGCAGGGCATAGCGTGCCTGGGTGTGGGTGGTGGCGATGGTGAGTGAGCCGCGGTCCTGCCGGCTGAATTCCTGCCCGACCTGTTTCAGATTGTCGGTTTCATGCAGCACGCGCTGCGCAATTTCCAGAACGGCACGTCCCGGCGCGGTGAGGGCGACGATGCGCTTGCCGTTGCGCACGAAGATGTCGATGCCGAGCTCTTCCTCCAGCAGCTTGATCTGTTTGCTGATGCCGGGCTGCGAGGTGTACAGCGCACCGGCGGCATCCGAGATGTTCAGGTTGCGGCGCACGATTTCATTCAAATAACGCAGTTGCTGCAAGTTCATGGCACCGCTCCGTATATGTCATTGGGTTATAAAATACTAACATAAAAGTATTTAGTAATATAAAGCTGTCCGCCTAGAATGCGCCCCATATTAAACGGGCACGGGTGCGGCGCAATGGATTGGTTGTTCACAGTTTCGGGTTTTTTGGTCGGGTTGATCGTCGGGGTGACCGGCGTCGGTGGCGGCTCGCTGATGACGCCGCTGCTGGTGCTGTTCTTCGGCATTTCGCCCGCGACCGCCGTCGGCACCGACCTGTTGTACGCCTCGATCACCAAGTCGCTCGGCGGCTGGGTGCACAGCCGCAACGGCACCGTGGACTGGACAATCGTCAAACGCCTGAGCCTGGGCAGCCTGCCGGCCGCCCTGTTCACCGTCGCCCTGTTCAAATATCTGGCGCTGGACGAGCAGGCATTGAGCGGTCTGATGACCGGTGTCCTCAGTGTCGCCCTGCTGCTGACCGCCGCCGCGCTGCTGTTCAAGGATTGGATCAAAAAGATCGCGCGGCGCGACGACGGCAGCCTGTTCGAGCTGCGTCACCATCACCTGCCCGCGGCCACGGTCGCCACCGGCGCCATCGTCGGTGTGCTGGTAACCATCTCGTCCATCGGTGCCGGGGTGTTGGGCACCGTCGCGCTGCTGTTTCTCTATCCGCGTCTGGGCACGGCCAGGGTGGTGGGCACCGACATCGCGCATGCGGTGCCGCTGACCGCGGTGGCCGGTCTGGGCCACATGACGCTGGGCACCGTTGATCTGGTGTTGCTCGGCAGTCTGTTGCTGGGTTCCTTGCCGGGCATCTATATCGGCAGCCACCTCGCCGCGAAAGTGCCGGAAAAAGTTTTGCGCCCGCTACTGGCGGTGATGCTCCTGATCATCGGCACGCGACTCGTTTTGCATTGAATTTGAAAGAGAGCGTAGGTCGGGCTTCAGCCCGACATGTCGGGTTAAAACCCGACCTACAAATGAACCTGGATGAAAGGAAATAATCATGAATCTGAACAACCGCAACCGCAACCGCAACCTAACCGACCGGGAAGAGATCGACCGCTTCGAGCAGGCAATCGCCAGTTTTAATGCCGGCAAAATCGACCCCGACCGCTTCACCGCGATCCGCCTGCAGCAAGGCGTGTACGGCCAGCGCCAGCAGGGGGTTAACATGCTGCGCATCAAGATTCCCGGCGGGCGCCTGAAACCCGCGCAATTGCGCGCCATCGGCGATATCACGGCGGACTACTCGCAGCACGGCATCGCGCATTTGACCACGCGCCAGGATATCCAGATCCACTACATCCCGCTGGATCGCATGCCGGAAGCGATGCGCCGGCTGGCTGCGGTCGGGGTCACCACGCGCGAGGCGTGCGGCAACACCATCCGCAACATCACCGCCTGCCCGCTGGCCGGGGTCTGCCCGAAAGAGCGGGTGGATATCAACCATCACCTGGATGGCGCGGTGGTGCACTTTTTGCGCAATCCGCTGAACCAGCAGATGCCGCGCAAGTTCAAGTTTGCGTTTTCCGGCTGCGAAAGCGATTGCGCGCAAACCCTGTTTCACGACTGCGGCGTGATCGCCACGGAAAAAAACGGACAGCATGGTTTTCGCATCCGCGCCGGCGGCGGCCTGGGGCACAAACCGGTTGAATCCATCGTGGTCGATGATTTCATCCCGGAATCCGAGCTGATGTTTGCGCTGGAGGCACTGGTGGTGCTGCACAACAAATACTCCGACCGCACCAAGCGGGCGAAGTCGCGCATCAAGTTTCTGGTCGAGCGTTTTGGTGCGGAAGGTTTTGTCGAAAAGTACCGCGAGGAATTCGCGCGCACCAAAGCGGCGCTGTCCGGCCAGCCTTATCCGCAGGGCGAGTGGCGCACGCCGGGCGAAGGAGTTGCTCCCGGCCAGGGCGCGCCCCGCACGCTATTCGCGCAGCACCAGCAAGGCCGGTTCGTGTTTCCGGTCGCCTTGCCGATCGGGGATGTCACGGCAGTCCAGTTGCGCGGGCTAGCGGCATTGCTGGACGGGCTGGGGCTGAACGAGATTCGCACCAGCCAGGACCAGAACTTCAGCGTGCTGAACGTGGTGCAGGACAAGATCGCCGCCTTGCGCGGCGGTATTGCCGCGCTGGGTTTGGCCGGGCCGGAAACCGGCGACAACGTGGTGGCTTGCCCCGGCACCTCGACGTGCCGCCTCGGCATCACCAGCAGCACGGTGGTCGCACCGCTGTTGTCGGGCGGACGCGCCGACCTGCACATCCGCGTGTCGGGGTGCCACAACGGTTGCGCGCAGCCCGAGACCGGCGACATCGGCATCTACGGTGAAGCCAAACGTCTGCACGGCAAACTGGTGCCGCATTACCAGATGTATTTTGCCGGACGCGGCACGGCG
>CAYTZF010000176.1:0-5029 GCA_964442265.1 uncultured Sideroxydans sp. | reverse complement strand
GGCAATGGAAACCGCCTCATCCGATTTTTATCGCGGCGTGCTGCGCGGCATGTTCGACGCCGACGGCTCGGTGCAAGGCTCGCAGGCAAAAGGCATCAGTGTTCGCCTGACCCAGATCGACCTTGGCAATCTGCAAGCCGCACAGCGCATGCTGCAACGCCTCGGCATCGTCTCGACCCTCTACCGGAATCGTCGCCCTGGCGGCCTGAAGACTTTGCCTGACGGCAAAGGTGGCGCAAAAGAATACGAGTGCCAGGCACTGCATGAACTCATTATCAGCGGCGAAAACATCGTGCGTTATGCCGGCCTGATCGGCTTTGCCGATAGCGACAAGATGGACAACCTGAACGGCCTGCTGGCTGATTATCAGCGCAAGCCCAATGCAGAGCGCTTCGCCGCCACCGTGCTGTCGCTGGAAGAGGATGGCGTGGAAGACGTGTACGACGTCACGGTTGCCGATGTGCATGACTTCGATGCCAATGGCTTGTATGTGCACAACTGCGCCGAACAACCCCTTCCCCCCTACGGCTGCTGCTGCCTCGGTTCCATCGACCTGACGCGCATGGTGAAGAATCCGTTCTCGCACCACGCCGGGTTCGACCACGAACCGTTCAAGCAACTGGTGCGCACGGCGGTGCGCATGCTGGACAACGTGCTGGATGTGACCGCGTGGCCGCTGCCGGAACAGCAGCAGGAAGCGCACAACAAGCGCCGCGTCGGCCTCGGCTTCACCGGCCTGGGCGATGCGCTGGTGATGCTCGGTCTGCGCTACGACAGCGACGAAGCGCGCGATTTTGCCGCCGACATCACGCGCATCATGCGCGACGAGGCTTATCTCGCTTCGGTTGATCTGGCACAGGAACGCGGTGCCTTCCCGCTGCTGGATGCAGAAAAATATCTGGCTGCACCGCGCTTCGCTTCGCGCCTGCCGGATGAACTGAAAGACAAGATTCGCCGGCACGGCATCCGCAACAGCCACCTGCTCTCCACCGCGCCCACCGGCACCATCTCGCTCGCCTTCGCCGACAACGCCTCAAACGGCATCGAACCGGCGTTCTCGTGGTTCTACACGCGCAAAAAACGCATGCCGGACGGGACGAGCAAGGATTACCCGGTGGAAGATCACGCCTGGCGCGTGTTCAAGCATCAGGGCGGCGACGTGGATCATCTGCCGCCCACCTTCGCCTCCGCGCTGGATATCTCCGCCATCGACCACATGAAAATGGTCGCCGCCGTCGCGCCCTACATCGACACCTCGATCAGCAAGACGGTGAACGTGCCCGCCGATTATCCGTACGAGGATTTCAAGGACCTCTACACCGAGGCGTGGAAGGCCGGATTGAAGGGCCTGGCCACCTACCGCCCGAACAGCGTGCTCGGCTCGGTGTTGTCGGTCACGACGGAGAAAAAGGAAGAACAGCCGCAGGACTTCGTGTTCGACCAGGACCGGCGCATCGTGCTGGAAGCCGCGCCCCAGCCCGCGCTCGCCTCGCTGCGCTGGCCGGGCCGTCCGAACCTGCCGGCCGGCAGCGAAGGCTGGACGTCCCCCGTGGTGAAACATCCGCTCGGCAGTTTCGTCGCGTTCGTGTCGCACACGAGCAACGGTTGCAACCATCCGTTCGAGGTGTGGGTGAACGGCTCCGAGCAGCCGCGCGGCCTCGGCGCATTGGCGAAATCGCTGTCGATGGACATGCGAACGCAAGACCCGGTATGGATTCGCATGAAGCTGGAAATGCTGATGAAGACCGCCGGCGACGACGCGTTCGACATGCCGATGCCGCCCGACGGCGAAGTCAAACGCATGCCGAGTCTGGTCGCCGCCTTCGCCTACTTGCTCAAATACCGCATCGAGGCGCTGGGCGCGCTCGAAGTCTGCGACGGCGTGACCACCCCGATGATGGATGCGCTGTTCTCCAAGAAAGAACCCAAGACCGGGGTCGATGGCACCATGAGCTGGACCGTGGACATCGCCAATGCGGGCAGCGGCGACGACTTCGTGCTGGGCTTAAAAGAGCTGGTGCTGCCCGACGGCCAGCGCCGCCCCTATTCGATGTGGCTGTCCGGCGTGTACCCGCGCGCGCTCGACGGGCTGTGCAAGGTGCTGAGCCTCGACATGCGCGTGATCGACCCGGCCTGGATCGGCATGACGCTGCGCAAACTGCTCAACTTCGGCGAACCGCTGGGCGATTTCATGGCGCGCGTGCCGGGCGGTGCCAAGATGGAAAGCTACCCCTCCACCGTTTCCTACGTGGCGCAACTCATCATCCACCGCTACGCCATGCTCGGCATCCTCGACGAACTCGGTTATCCGGTGCAGCAGATGGGCGTACTCGAAATCCCCGAAGGGCAACTCAAACCGACCGCCCTCAAAACCATCGCCGGCAAAGTGTGCAAGGAATGCGGCAACGCCACACTGATCAAGAAGGACGGCTGCGAGTTTTGCACCAGTTGCGGGGCGATCGGGGCGTGCGGGTAATTGAAGGGGGAAACCGTGGTCTGTCCCGTATTATTATGCGGCAATTGATAAGGAATCTCATGACAACAAAATTCAATCGTGGCAAGACGTATCACGGAAGCAGCGCCGTAACCAAAGGAAAACTTCAAGGTGCTACGGATACCGACTACTTCTATTTCTTCTGTCCGGTTTGCGAAGGCAAGCAAATCATGCGACCACTTGAGTATGAAGTGCGCCAAGAGCAACGAGGGTGTAAGAATTTTTGTGTAAACGGTCATTTGGCAGGAAACTGCCTAACTTCAAGGAGGAGTGAACATGACCGTAGCAAAGAAAGCCCCGTTGCCGGATTTGATAGACCAACTGCTGGCTGACTACCAGAAGCCCGAAGACCTGATTGGTGAGCATGGGCTGCTCAAGCAACTGACCAAGGCCGTTGTAGAACGCGCCCTGCAAGCCGAGATGGCTGCGCACCTCGGGCACGGCAAACATGAGCCTGTCGCCAACCCCGCTGGCAACGCCCGCAACGGCACCAGCCGCAAGACCCTCAAGGGTGAATTCGGCGAACTGCCGATAGAATTCCCGCGCGACCGGCAAGGCAGCTTCGAACCGCAACTCATCCCCAAGCACCAAACCCGCTGGACGGGTTTCGACGACAAGATACTCTCGCTCTATGCACGCGGCATGACCGTGCGCGAGATACAGGGGCACCTGGAAGAGATGTACGGCACAGAGGTGTCTCCCACGCTTATCTCGTCTGTGACGGATGCCGTCATTGAAGAGGTCAAGGCATGGCAATCCCGCCCGCTCGATGCGCTGTACCCCATCGTCTATCTCGACTGTATTCATGTCAAAGTACGCGATAACGGCGCTGTACGCGTCAAGGCCGTGTATCTGGCACTGGGCATCAAGCTGGACGGCGAAAAGGAACTGCTGGGCATCTGGATCGCCCAGACCGAGGGCGCGAAGTTCTGGCTGCAAGTGGTGACCGAACTCAAGAACCGGGGTGTGCAGGACATCTTCATCGCCTGCGTGGATGGATTGAAGGGATTCCCGGAAGCCATTGAAACCGTGTTCCCCAAGACCGCCGTACAGTTGTGTATCGTGCATATGGTGCGCCATAGCCTGAACTTCGTGAGCTGGAAACTGCGCAAGGACGTAGCCGCTGATCTGCGCGCCATTTACACCGCCGCGACGATCGATGAAGCCGAGCAGCAGCTGACGGCATTTGAGGCCAAATGGGATGCCGATTATCCGGCCATCGGCCAGAGCTGGCGGCGCAACTGGGCACGTATCACACCGTTCTTCGAGTATCCGCCGGAGATTCGCCGGGTGATCTACACCACCAACGCGATCGAGTCGCTGAATATGAGCCTGAGGAAGATCACCAAGAACCGAGGCTCGTTTCCATCCGATGAGGCGCTGTTAAAACTGTTCTACCTGGCCCAGCAAAACATCAGCAAAAAATGGACAATGCCGATCAGGGACTGGAAAGCGGCGCTGAACCGCTTTACTATCCAGTTCGGTGACAGGATGCCGCAACATTAACGAATTCCGTTTACACAAAATTCAGGACACCCTCAGAGCAACCAGACAACCGGTACAACGTTCAGTTGAAATCAAAAGCCGTCAATGGCTTCACTCTCGCCTTTAAGTTGCATTGTGACAAATGCAACCTTACTGACTTCGTTAAGATTTCAAATCTTGGCTGGCAAGGTGGCAATTTTGAAGCTCTCAATAAAACTGCCTAACCCTACATTCGCTAGGGACTGCGCAAAAGCGCACAACCCCTCAATTCCACGTTGGACACAAGCATGGACACACAAATGAGCTTTGCTTCCACCATCTACTATTTTTCACTTTTGTCGGTCGAGTTTATGCCGACTACGCTTTTCCTCTATCTCCCAGTCTATTCGTTATTTCCTCGGCTTAAAGTCGGTTTTTTGTGGGCTTCGCTTGGCTTCCTCGTCACAGCTACTTTGAGCGCAGCCGCAAGTTTGGTGGCGATTCCGTTTCTTGGCGTAGCTTCCTATACTCCAGAAATCAATAACATGGCCCCTTTTTACTTTACTCACTTTGGCATCCCGCTGATTTTGTCCATCGTTGTTTGCCTGGGCATGAAATCAATCAAGAGAAAATAGTAAATGCATCCGGGGTCAAAATGCATCCGGGGTCACCTCATCATGGGGTCAGGTCTTTCATTATTACATCCTCCATGCTAAAACATCACCGCTATGGCTCGACCTCAGGGAAGTACGGGGTAAGGTCTTGCATTCAAGCATCCCTGAAATCACCGGAGCCTAGGCCGGTTACCTCGAATGTTAGGCAACACAACCGCTCCTTGTTGCGCACCGCGCAACGCGCTATCATTCACGCATGATTACATCGTTTCGCCACAAAGGTCTGCGAAAATACTTTGAGTCCGGCAGCTTGGCCGGAATCCAACCAGCACACGCGAATCGTCTCAAAATGCAGTTGGCGGCGCTCGATACCGCTCAGGTTATCGATGATATGGACATTCCAGGCTTTCGGCTTCACCCGCTAAAGGGAAGTGATCGTGGGCGCTGGTCAATATGG
>CAYTZF010000175.1:0-2741 GCA_964442265.1 uncultured Sideroxydans sp. | reverse complement strand
GGTTGCGTCGTATGCCAAACAAGGGGTGGCCGCCTTCTCGATGGAAAAATTGCCGCGCACCTCGCGCGCGCAGGCGATGGATGTGCTGTCCTCGCAGGCGAACATCGCCGGCTACAAGGCGGTGATCGTGGCCGCCAATCTGTACAAACGTTTCTTCCCCATGCTGATGACTGCCGCCGGCACGGTGAAAGCCGCGCGCGTGGTGGTGCTGGGGGTGGGGGTGGCCGGCTTGCAGGCCATTGCCACCGCCAAGCGTCTGGGCGCGGTGATCGAAGCGTCCGATGTGCGTCCGGCGTTGAAAGAACAGGTTGAATCGCTGGGGGGCAAGTTCATCGACGTGCCCTACGAGACCGACGAGGAACGCGAAGCGGCGGCGGGGGTGGGCGGCTATGCCAGGCCGATGCCGAAGAGCTGGATGGACCGGCAGAAGGCGGAAGTCGCCAAGCGCGTGGCGCAGGCCGATGTGGTGATCACCACCGCGCTGATCCCCGGACGACCGGCGCCGGTGCTGGTGACCGAGGAGATGGTCAAATCGATGAAACCCGGTTCGGTGGTCGTGGACTTGGCGGCAGAGGCGGGCGGCAATTGTCCGCTGACCGAGCTGAATCAGACCGTGGTCAAGCACGGCGTGACGCTGGTGGGAGAATCAAACCTGCCCGGCACGGTGGCGGCGGACGCGTCGGCCCTGTACGCGCGCAACCTGCTCAATTTTCTCAATCTGCTGTGCGACCCCAAGAACGGCGGCGCCCTCAACATCAACCGTGAAGACGACATCATCGCCGGTTCGCTGATCGCGATCGACGGTGCGGCCGTCACCAAATAAAAAGGAGCGTGAAATGAGCGGAGTCGATCCTGTTATTCTGAATCTTACCGTGTTCGTGCTGGCGATCTTCGTCGGCTATCATGTGGTGTGGAACGTCACGCCCGCGCTGCATACGCCGCTGATGGCGGTGACCAATGCAGTGTCGGGCATCATCATCGTCGGTGCCATGCTGGCCGCCGGCCCGCAGGAACTGGATGTTGGCACGGTGCTGGGTCTGGTGGCGGTCACGCTGGCGGCGGTGAACGTGTTCGGCGGTCTTCTCGTCACCAAGCGCATGCTGGATATGTTCAAGAAGAAGGGCAAGTAAATGTCAGCCAATTTCGTCGCAATCGCATACCTGATCGCTGCTGTCCTGTTCATCCTGACACTGAAAGGGTTGAGCTCTCCGGCCACGGCGCGGCGCGGCAATCAATTCGGCATGATCGGCATGGTGATCGCCGTGCTGACCACGCTGACCCTGACCCACAACTGGGTGTATATCCTGCTCGCCATCGCCGTGGGCGGCACCGTCGGCGCCATTGTCGCCCAGCGCATCCAGATGACCGCGATGCCGGAACTGGTGGCGGCGATGCACTCGCTGGTTGGTCTGGCGGCGGTGCTGGTCGCGATGTCGGCGTTCAATAATCCGGTTGCCTATGGCATCGCATTGCCGGGCGAGATGCTGCATGCCAGCAACCGCATCGAACTGTTCATCGGCACCTTCGTTGGCGCGATCACCTTCACCGGTTCCATCATCGCTTTCCTCAAATTGTCCGGTCGCATGTCGGGCAAACCGATCCGTTTTGCCGGACAACACTGGCTGAATCTGGGGCTGGGCATCGTGATGGTCGGCTTCGGTGTCGCCTTCTTCCTGGAACCGGGCTGGACGCCGTTCCTGATCATGACCGCCATCGCGCTGGCGCTCGGCGTCCTGCTCATCGTGCCGATCGGCGGCGCGGACATGCCGGTGGTGATCTCGATGCTGAACTCCTATTCCGGCTGGGCGGCGGCGGGTATCGGCTTCACCCTCAACAACAACATGCTGATCATCGCCGGTTCGCTGGTCGGCAGCTCAGGCGCGATCCTGTCCTACATCATGTGCAAGGCGATGAACCGCGCCTTCCTCAACGTGATCCTCGGCGGGTTTGGTGGTGGGGCCAGCACCGAAGCCGCCGCCGACGACGGTGTGCAGAAGACCTATCGCAGCGGCAGCGCGGACGATGCGGCCTTCCTGATGGGCAACGCGGATTCGGTCATCATCGTTCCCGGATACGGTCTGGCGGTGGCGCGCGCGCAGCATGCCATCAAGGAGATGTCCAACCTGCTGGCGGAGAAGGGCGTCAAGGTGCGTTATGCCATCCACCCGGTGGCGGGCCGCATGCCGGGGCACATGAACGTGCTGCTGGCCGAGGCCGAAGTGCCTTATGACCAGGTGGTGGAAATGGACGAGATCAACAACGAGTTCGCCGACACCGACGTGGTGCTGGTGATCGGCGCCAATGACGTGGTCAATCCCGCCGCCAAGAACGACAAGTCCAGCCCGATCTATGGCATGCCCATCCTCGAAGTGCACAAGGCGCGAACGGTGCTGGTGGTCAAACGTTCGATGGCTACCGGTTATGCCGGTCTCGACAACGATCTGTTCTATCTGGACAAGACCATGATGGTGTTCGGCGACGCGAAAAAGGTTGTCGAGGATGTGATCAAGGCGCTGGCGTAAGCGCGTTTGAATTAATTAAAAAAGCCGCGCAAGCGGCTTTTTTAATGTTCCCCAAACCGGGTGTGACAGTTGGGACGGTCTCCCGGGTTTGTTGATTTAAGGTATCTTTGGAGTGGTGTAAGGCACTTCTTTCTGGAATGCTTCCCAGGTGGTTTCATAGCCGACAAAAAACTGCCCCGGCACAATTTCTTTCTGACGTGTGGTTACGCGGAATGCGTG
>CAYTZF010000174.1:0-4905 GCA_964442265.1 uncultured Sideroxydans sp. | reverse complement strand
TGTGAGGTGAGCGTTCGCTCCGCCGATGATGCGGCGGAGGTCGTCCAGACCGTCCGCACCGGATGCCAGCGCGCTGCGCGGCTCGTAACGCAGGTCGCCCTGCGCCAAGTGCGCGTCGCCGTCTGCGATGTAGGGTGGATTGGAAACGATCAGATCGAAGCGTTCACCCGCAAGCCGAGCGAACCAGTCGCTCTGCACGAAACGCGTGTTGACGATGTTCAAACGCCGCGCGTTCTCCCGCGCCACCGCCAGCGCTTCGATCGATGCATCCACCACCGTCACTTCGGCATCCGGGCGCGCATGGACGATGGATAGCGCGATGGCGCCGCTGCCGCTGCCCAGGTCGAGCACGCGCCCGCCTTGCGGGAGATGCCGCAACGCCAAGTAAACCAGCAGTTCGGTTTCGGGTCGCGGGATCAGGGTCGCCAGGGAGACTTTGAATTTCAAACCGAAGAATTCGCGTTCGCCGAGAATGTAGGCGATCGGCTCGCCCGCCAGACGGCGCTGCAACAAGGCGCGATAGGCCGCAGTCTGCGCCGCATCCAACTCCTGTTCCGGATGCGCCAGCAGATAGGCGCGATTGACATTCAGCGCATGCTGTAACAGGGTTTGCGTTTCGCTGCGCGCATCCTGCGAGCTGAGGAATAAAACGGTTTGCAACGCTCGGCCATCCTGCGCCAGCACCTCGCTGATGCGGCACATCAGTCGGTGTCCGCCATCGCCGCCAGTTGCTGTGCCTGATGTTCGGCCATCAGCGCGCCGGCGAGTTCGCCGATGTCACCGTCCATGATCTGTTCCATCTTGTACAGCGTGAGGTTGATGCGGTGGTCGGTGACGCGGCCCTGTGGAAAGTTGTAGGTGCGGATGCGCTCGGAACGGTCGCCGCTGCCGACCAGTGATTTGCGCTCGGCGGCCAATTTGCTGTGCGCCTCCCGCTCCTGTTTATCCATGATGCGTGCCGCCAGCACGCGCATCGCCTGCGCCTTGTTCTGGTGTTGCGAGCGCCCGTCCTGGCATTCGACCACGGTGCCGGTCGGCAGGTGGGTGATGCGCACGGCGGAGTCGGTCTTGTTGATGTGCTGGCCGCCGGCGCCGGAAGCGCGGAAGGTGTCGATGCGCAGGTCGGCGGGATTCAGCACCACTTCTTCCATGTCATCGGCTTCCGGCAGGATGGCAACGGTGCAGGCGGAGGTGTGGATACGACCCTGCGTTTCGGTGGCGGGCACGCGCTGCACGCGATGCGCGCCGGATTCGAATTTCAATACCGAATACGCGCCCTGGCCGATGATGCGCGCGATGACTTCCTTGTAGCCGCCCATCTCGCCCGGACTTTCGGAAATAATCTCGACCTGCCAGCGGTGGCGTTCGGCGAACCGCAGGTACATGCGGAACAGGTCGCCTGCAAACAGTGCGGCCTCGTCGCCGCCGGTGCCGGCGCGCACTTCGAGAATCACGTTGCGTTCGTCGTTGGGGTCTTGCGGCAGCAGTTGCAATTCCAGTTCGCGGTCGAGCGCGGCCAGATGCTGCTCGCCCTGTTCGATCTCGGCCTCGGCGAATTCGCGCATCTCGGGGTCTCGCGCCATCTCGCGCGCGGTCCCGATGTCGGTCTCGGCACGCCGGTAAGCCTGGTACAGCGTGACCACCGGTTCCAGTTCCGCGCGCTCGCGACCAAGCCGGCGGAATACGGCCATATCGCGCGTCGCTTCTTCGGTACTCAGCAGTTGATCAACTTCGTGCAGGCGTTCGCTCAGACGATCCAGCCGGGCGGCTATGTTGGGTTTCATTCTTCGTTGTTGAGGTGGTACAGACGATGAATCAGTTCAAGAAAGGCTTCACGTTCGTCACCGTGCACCTGGTTCAGCGCGTGCGTCGGCGCGTGCAGAAATTTGTTGGTGAGGCCGTTGCTCATCTGCTCCAGTACTTTTTGCGGATCCTCACCCCTGGCCAGCAGGCGCGCGGCTTTCTCCAGCTCGTGGCGGCGGTTGCGCTCGGCATGGTCGCGCAGAGCGCGGATGGTCGGCACCACTTCGCGCGACTCCATCCAGTGGACAAAATCCGAGACCCCGGAATCGATGATCACCTCCGCTTCCTTCACCGCGCTCTGGCGCGCCCCGAGACCGTCCTTGACCACTTCGGCAATATCATCCACGGTGTAGAGGAACACGTCGTTCAGTTCGGCGACTTCCGCTTCCACATCGCGCGGCACGGCCAGATCGACAATGAACAGTGGTCGGTGTTTGCGCGCCTTCAGCGCGCGTTCGACCATGCCTTTGCCGAGGATGGGCAACTGGCTGGCGGTGCTGGTGACAATGATGTCGTGCTGCGCCAGTTGTTCCGGCAGATCGGTTAGGGTGATCGCCTGGCCGTTGATCCGCCTCGCCAGGGTTTGCGCGCGCTCCAGGGTGCGGTTGGCGACAGTGATCTGGCGCGGGTTGCGCGCGGCAAAATGCACCGCGTTCAGCTCGATCATCTCGCCCGCACCGATGAACAGCACTTTTTGTTCGGCGATGGAAGGGAAAATACGTTCCGCCAGTTTCACGGCGGCAGCGGCCATCGACACCAGGTTGGCGCCGATCTCAGTCTGGCTGCGCACATCCTTGGCCACCGAGAAAGTGCGCTGAAACAATTTGTGCAACAGGAAACCCAGGGTGCCCGCCTGCTCGGCCTGGCGCACCGCCTGTTTCATCTGCCCCAGAATCTGCGGCTCGCCCAGCACCATCGAATCCAGCCCGCTGGCGACGCGAAACGCGTGCTTGACCCCCTGCGCCTGCGGCAAAAGGTAAAGGTAGGGCGCAATCTCGGTGTCGGGCAGATGGTGGTAGGCGGAAAGCCAGCCGATGGCCTGGGCCGGAGTTTGGGTATTGCAATAGATTTCGGTGCGGTTGCAGGTGGACAGGATCGCGGCTTCCTTGGCTGACCCGTTGTCCACCAGGTCGCGCAAGGCGTCATCCATCGCTTCCGCGTTAAACGCAATCTGCTCGCGCACGGCGAGTGGTGCGGTCTGGTGGTTGATACCAAAAGTCAATAACTGCATAGGAATCCGCTATCCGCGAGAATCGGGGGCGGAATTATAGGGGTTGGGGCGTCTTTCTACCAGCCGCCCCGGTACCGAGCGGGATTTACTTGCCCGCTCCAAGCTGCCCCAGCGCCGCTACCGCGTCGGCACGCAGGGTGCTGTCCGGGTATTGTTTGATAAACCGGGCGAAGGCAACCTGCGCCCCCTCTGTCTTGCCCTCATCCGCCAGCGCAACGGCGGCGCCGAATGCCTCCAGTTCGGTCTCGTCGATGGTCACCGGCTTGGCCTCGCCCTTCCAATAGACATCATCCGCGTCCGCCAGCGAACCGCGCACGCCACCGGCTGCCGTGGTGGTGGTCAATTTTTTCTTCGGCGTCAACAGCTCGATCTTCTTGCGCAAACGCTCCCACAGGGAAAGTTCCCCGTCGGACGCCTGCACCGGTGCGGCCAGCGCCAGCGTGATCCCCAGCGAAAGCAACAACGCGATTACTCTTTTCATCATCATCTCCTTGTTAAATCCGGGCCATCCGGCTCACAGCGCATTCAAGAGTTCCTGCGCCAGCGCGCGATATTGCTTTTGCACGGCGGGATCGAGTCTTTTTGCTTTCAAAAAAGCCGATTTTGCGCTCTTGTTATGCCCCAGCCGCTTGTACGCGCGCGCCAGATTGATCTGAATCAGCGAGTCCTGCGGGCTGGCTTGGGCGGCGGCGCGGTAGGCATTCACTGCTTCCCGATATTTGCTTTCAATCATCAGAATGTTGCCGCGATTGTTCAGGGCTGCCGCATTCTTTGCGTCGAGGCCAAGCACCTTGTCAAAGTATTTCATCGCTTCGGTGCGGTCGCCGATCTTGGCCAGGATGATTCCGGTCTGCAGATTGGCGTCGATATCGTTCGGCTTTTCCTTGAGGATATCCAGATAGCGCCGGGTCTGGATCTGCGAGCTGATCTTCAGCACGGAAACACTGTCGCCCGGATACCTCTTCTCGATCAGGGCACGGGTCAGGCCGCTCGCTTTCCAGTCGGAAGAAGGCAGGCTGGCGGGCTTAAAATTTTCCCATGCAGTATGGATATCCAGCACGCTCAAACCGTTGTCTTTGTACTTGTAATAGGTTTCGCTGCCTTTTTCCCATGCCTTGATGAATGAATTGCCCACCAGCGTGGTTTCCACCGGGATCCACAGCATTCCCTCGTGAATCACGTACAGATTGTTCATGGTGTAGCCGTCGCCGTCGGCCGGGATGCCGGTGGCGAACATCATCAGCATGTGCCCGGGCACTTCCAGCACACGGGTGGCGATGCCCATGCTTTCCAAACCGGAGGAATACACCGCCACCAGGTCGTCGCAATCTCCGGATTTGCGTTCCAGTGTCTCGCGCGGAAATTGCAGATAATCGACGGTGTGCGCCTGGCCCGAGGTGATCTGGTAGGGATTGCTCGGATCCTGGATATAGGTCAGACCAAACACACCCAGACCGTTGAACAGGGCCGCCGCCAATTGCGCCTCATCCTTGGTTTCCTTGTATTCGCCAACGATCGCGCGCGCCAGATTAAGCACCGGCTCGTCCTTGGGGGTGACGAAAACCGAGAATCGATCACGCTCGTCCCAGGTCAGGCGGTGCTTGTCATACACGTTGACCGTGGCATTGCGGCTGTAAGTCTCGCGCTTGCCATTATCGAAATAGCTGGCCTCGATCAGTGCCTGCACCGCACTGTCTTCGGTCATGGTCAGGATGCTGTTGTTGAAAACGGCCTTCAGCGGCAGCTCCTCGCTTTCCCCGGGCAACAGGCGGGACACCTTGCCCTCGGTGGCAAAATCCATGAAATTCTTCAGCACGAAGCTGACCCGGATCTTGTCCATTCTTTTGTCGGTGTTGTTGGTCAGGCGGATC
>CAYTZF010000173.1:0-4202 GCA_964442265.1 uncultured Sideroxydans sp. | reverse complement strand
TGCGGTATTGACGATGTACCACGACCAGGGCTTGCCGGTGCTGAAGCACGCCAGCTTCGGCGCGGGCGTGAATATCACGCTCGGTTTGCCCCTCATCCGCACCTCGGTCGATCATGGCACGGCGCTTGATCTGGCGGGCACCGGCAAGGCGGAGGTCGGCAGCTTGCTGGAAGCGATCAAGGTGGCGGTAGAAATGGCGCAGTGCGAAAAAGCTTTCTCCGGGCATACACATGAGCGGGCATAAGGCCAAGAAGCAGTTTGGCCAGAATTTCCTGGTTGACCAAACCGTCATCGCCGACATCGTGCGCTGCATCCATCCGCAGATGGACGACAACATGGTGGAGATCGGCCCCGGCCTGGGCGCGCTGACCCGCCCGTTGTTGCAGCATCTGCATAAACTGCATGTGGTGGAGATCGACCGCGACATCATCGCGCGCCTGAAGACCGACTACCCGCAGGACACGATCGTCATCCATGAAGGCGACGCGTTGAAGTTTGATTTCGCCACCCTGGAGGCGCCCTTGCGCATCGTCGGCAATCTGCCCTACAACATCTCCTCTCCGCTGCTGTTCCACTTTGCAAACTATGCCGAGCGCATCACGGACATGCATTTCATGTTGCAGAACGAAGTGGTCGAGCGCATGGTGGCCGCGCCTTCGACGCCCCAATACGGGCGGCTGTCGGTGATGCTGCAATACCGCTTCCAGATGGAGAAGCTGCTCGACGTGCCGCCGCAATCGTTTCGTCCCGCGCCCAAGGTCGATTCCGCCATCGTGTGCATGATTCCCATGCCTGTGGATGACATTCTGGTCAGCGATGAAACCCTGTTTGCGCGCGTGGTGGCCGATGCGTTCGGCCAACGGCGCAAGACCTTGCGCAATACCCTGAAAGCCTGGCTGGCCGAAACCGATTTCACCCGCCTCGGCATCAACGCGCAGTTGCGCGCGGAAAATCTGGGGGTGGCCGAATTCACGCGCATCGCCAACTTCCTGAATGAGCGCGACACTAGTTTCGGTTAGAATCACATCCCCATACACTATCGCCTGCGGCAACCCATCATGTCCGACATTCCACCCATTGTTTTAACCTTTTCAGCAACCGATCCTAGCGGCGGTGCCGGCATGCAAGCCGATGTGCTGACCATCGCCAGCATGGGCTGCCACCCGTTGTCGGTGGTGACCGCGATCACGGTGCAGGACACCAGCGGCGTGGAAGATGTACAGGCGGTGGATGCCGACTGGGTCGTTGATCAGGCGCGCTCCGTGCTGGAGGATATGCCGGTCGCCGCATTCAAGATCGGCCTGCTTGGCAGTCTTGAAAACATCGCCGCGATTGCCGAAGTGATCTCCGACTACCCCGATGTGCCGCTGGTGTTTGACCCGGTGCTGGCTTCCGGGCGCGGCGACGAGCTCGCGAATGAGGATATGCTGGACGCCTTGCGCGAACTGTTGCTGCCACAGACCACCCTGCTCACGCCGAACAGCATGGAAGCGCGGCGCCTGATCGTGGATGAGAACAACGAGGCGGATGATCCGAATCTGGCCGAGAGCGCCAAGCGCATCCTGCAACTCGGCTGCGAATATGTGCTGATCACCGGCACCCACGAAAACACTCCCAAGGTCATCAACACGCTCTACGGCGAAGGCGGTCTGTTGCGCAGCGATACCTGGCCGCGCCTGCCCGGCATCTATCACGGCTCCGGTTGCACGCTGTCCTCGGCCATTGCGGCATTGCTCGCTAATGGATTGTCAATGGGAGAAGCGGTGCGCGAGGCACAGGAATACACCTGGGAAGCGCTGAAATACGGCTTCCGCCCAGGCATGGGACAGCACATTCCGGATCGCCTGTTCTGGGGGCGCGGCGACGAGGACGAAGAGCGCGGTGAAGAAACGCGCCATTGAAGGCAGGGTGCAAGCAGGCGCCCAATTGGGCGCGGCGTTTGCTTCCTCTCGCGAGGGTTCAACATTGTTTTTCTCGTTTGCCCTTTCTCCCGCTTGCGGGGGAAAGTTGGATAGGGGGGAATGCGGGGGAGGATTGAGGTGGGGGAGGAAGTGAGTTCCATCCACGGCTTGTATGCCATCACACCGGACGAGCCGGATACCATTGTCCTTCTGGACAAAGTCAGGCAGGCCTTGCAGGGCGGTGCGCGTGTCTTGCAGTACCGCAACAAATCCGCCGATTCTGTCCTGCGCTTGCAACAAGCCCGTGCCCTGCGCCAACTGGCGCGCGAATTCGCTGCCACGTTCATCGTCAATGATGACGCGCGTCTGGCGGCGCAGATCGGGGCGGACGGCGTGCATCTGGGCGGTGAAGATGGAAGCATTGCCGCCGCCAGAGCGTTGCTTGGCGAGGCAAAGATTGTCGGGGTGTCTTGCTATAATCGCGCGCCGCTGGCGTTCGAGGCAGTGCGACAAGGTGCAGACTATGTGGCATTCGGCGCTTTTTTTGCGTCTGCGGTCAAACCCGGCGCGGTGCAGGCGGAAGTGTTGATGTTGCAGGCGGCGCGGCGCGAGTTAAACGTGCCCATCGCGGCTATCGGCGGCATCACGTTGCAGAACGGCGCGGCATTGATCGGGGCAGGCGCCGATGCGTTGGCAGTCATCTCGGCGCTGTGGAACGCGCCGGACATCGAACAGGCGGCACGGGATTTTTCAACTTTATTCGGCAGGACATCAGCATGACCTCACACAACGAAGAGCTCTTTACCGCATCACAAAAAGTCATCCCCGGCGGCGTCAACTCGCCGGTGCGCGCATTCCGCTCGGTCGGCGGCACACCGCTGTTCTTTCAGCGTGGCCAGGGTGCATTCGTGTGGGATGCGGACGGCAAGCAATACACGGATTATGTCGGCTCGTGGGGGCCGATGATCGTCGGCCACTGCCACCCGGAAGTAGTCAAGGCGGTGCAGGATGCTGCCGCGCAGGGGCTGGGTTTCGGCGCGCCAACGGCGGGTGAGCTGGACTTGGCGAATCTGTTATGCACGCTATTGCCGAGTCTGGAGATGGTGCGTCTGGTCAGCTCCGGCACCGAGGCGACGATGAGCGCGATTCGTCTGGCGCGTGGGTTCACCGGGCGTTCGCGCATCGTCAAATTCGAGGGCTGTTATCACGGCCATTCCGACGGCCTGCTGGTGAAAGCCGGTTCCGGCGCGCTGACCTTCGGCCAGCCGAGTTCTTCCGGCGTGCCGGCCGAGATTGCCCAACTCACCACGGTGCTGGACTACAACGATGCCGCCGGCCTGGAAAGCTGTTTTGCCGAAATGGGCAAAGAGATCGCCGCCGTGATCGTCGAGCCGGTGGCGGGCAACATGAATCTGGTCACACCGAAGCGCGAATTCCTTGAGGCGATGCGTTCACTCTGCACGCAATACGGCGCGGTGCTGATCCTGGACGAAGTGATGACCGGCTTCCGTGTCAGCTTGCAGGGCGCACAGGGCTATTACGGTATCAAGCCCGACCTGGTGACATTGGGCAAGGTGATGGGCGGCGGTCTGCCTGCCGCTGCATTCGGCGGACGGCGCGACATCATGAACTGCCTCGCGCCGCTCGGTGCGGTGTATCAGGCCGGCACCCTGTCCGGCAACCCGGTGGCGGTGGCGGCGGGTCTGACCACCCTGAAATTGGTGCAGGCGCCCGGCTTTCACGAGCACTTGGCGCAACGCGCCAAACAGCTCACCGAAGGGCTCACCGCGGCGGCGAAAAAACATGGCATCGCCTTTTGCGCGCAGTCCGTCGGCGGTATGTTCGGCTTGTATTTCAGGAGCACACCGCCGACCAGCTACAGCGAAGTGATGCAATGCGACAAGGAAGCCTTCAACAAATTCTTCCACGCCATGCTGGATGCGGGATATTACCTTGCGCCCTCGGCGTTCGAGGCAGGCTTTGTGTCGGCGGCGCACACCGAGGCGGACATTGCCGCCACGATTGCAGCGGCTGACAAGATTTTCGCGGCCTGGCAGTAATGGGGCTGTTTTCCAAAGCGACCTTTTTCACCACGGTCAACCACATCAAGGATCTGCCGCTGCACGGCGGCAAGGAAGTGGCCTTTGTTGGCCGTTCCAATGCGGGCAAGTCGAGCGCCATCAATACCCTGGCCAACCATGTTCGGCTGGCCTTCACCAGTAAAACGCCGGGGCGCACCCAGCACCTCAATTATTTCGACTTGGGCGATAACCGCTTTCTGGTGGATCTGCCCGGTTACGG